>NZ_JBEXDG010000014.1:0-33196 GCF_040605635.1 Dactylosporangium sp. NPDC005555 | reverse complement strand
AAGCGCCTCGGGCCGGTCATCAACAGGACAGCCCTGGGGCAGGCGCCCGGAACGAAGTGAGGACGCATGACCGCCCCCGCCGTTTCGAAGCCCGGTGAGAAGTCCCGCGGGCTCGACGCCGCCACCGTACGACGGCTGCTGCCCGCGTACGGCGTGTACGTGGCCCTCGCCGTCCTCGTGCTGTTCAACATCGTCTACACCGACAACTTCCTGGCCTGGAACAACTTCCGCATCCAGCTGGTCCAGGTGACCCCCGTCGTCATCGTCGCGCTCGGCATGGCGCTCGTCATCGGCACCGAGGGCATCGACCTGTCCGTCGGGTCCGTCATGGCGCTCGGCGCCGCCCTCATCCCGCTGTACCTCGGGTACGGGATGGTCCCCGCGCTCCTGCTCGCCGTCCTCGGCGGCGTGTTCGTCGGGCTCGTCAACGGCAGCCTCGTCGCGTTCGTCGGCCTCCAGCCGATCGTCGCGACCCTCGCCATGCTCGTCGCCGGCCGGGGCGTCGCCCTGGTCCTGTCCGACGGCAAGTACAAGGACATCCGCGACAAGGACTTCCTCGCCATCGGCACCGACGCGTTCCTCGACGTGCCCTACACGGTGTGGATCGCCGCCGTCCTCGCCGTGATCGTCGGGTTCGTCATCCGCCGCACGGTGTTCGGCCGGCGGCTCCTCGCGATCGGCGACAACCGGGCCGCCGCCCAGCTCGCCGGTGTCCCCGTCAAACGGGTCCTCATCACCGTCTACGTCATCGCCGCCGTGCTCGCCGCGATCGCCGGCGTGATCCAGGTGTCGCGGATCGGCTCCGCCGACGCGTCCCGCATCGGCCTGCTCATCGAGCTGTCCGCGATCACCGCCGTCGTCGTCGGCGGCACCCCGCTGACCGGCGGGAAGATCCGCGTCCTCGGCACCGTCGCCGGCGCGTTCCTCATGCAGCTGCTGACCGCGACGATGATCGCCAACAACCTGAAGGACTCGACCGCGCAGATGGTCCAGGCGGTCATCATCCTGGTCGCGGTCTACACGGCCCGTGAGCGGAGGACCCGATGAGCCAGACGCTGGTCACCCCCGACGCGACGGTCGAGAAGGCCGAGGCGGCCTCGATGCGCACGGAGCGGATCGTCGAGCTCGTACAGCGGCAGGGCGCCCTCGCCGTGCTCGGCATCGTGATCGTGGTCGGGCTCTTCGCGTACGACAACTTCCGCAGCTTCGACAACGCGGGCACGGTGCTCGTGTCGGCCGCGCCGGCGGCGCTGATCGCGCTCGGCATGACCTTCGTGATCATCTCCGGCGGGATCGACCTGTCCGTCGGCTCCCTGTACGTGCTCGGCGGGGTCCTGGCCGCGTGGGCGTCGCAGTACGGCGTCGTCGCCGCGTTCGCCGCGCCGCTCGTCGTGTGCGGGCTGTTCGGCCTCGTGCAGGGCCTCGTCATCGCCTACGCGCGGCTGGCGCCGTTCATCGTGACGCTCGCCGGGCTGCTCGGCGCGCGGGGGCTCATGCTCGCCCTGTCCGGCGAGGGCCGCACCACGTACCTCGTGGACGCCGGCGCGTTCAAGGACTTCGGCAAGGGCGAGTTGCTCGGCGTCAAGTACGCCGTGTACCTGGTCGCGGTGCTGCTCGTGATCGGCATGGTCGCGCTGTACCGCACCCGTTTCGGGCAGTCCGTCTACGCCCTCGGCGGCAGCGAGGACGCCGCCCGGCTGATGGGTGTGCGCATCCGCGGCACCCAGATCCGGGTGTACGTCCTGTCCGGGCTGCTCGCCGGGCTCGCCGGGGCGATCAACGCGGCCCGGCTCGGCTCCGGCGTCACCGTCCTCGGCACCGGCATGGAGCTCGACGCGATCGCCGCCGTCGTCATCGGCGGCACGCTGCTCACCGGCGGCGCCGGCACGCTCGGCGGCACGATCGCCGGCGTGCTGCTGCTCCAGGTCATCCAGAATCTGATCAACCAGGACGGCGGGGTCACGTCGGCCTGGCAGACGGTGATCAGCGGGGCGTTCATCGCGCTCGTCGTCGTCGCGCAGACCTACCTGGCGAAGCTGCGGCGGGTCGCATCCGGATAGACAAATCAGGCTTTTCGGCCTTTTGGGCACTTCGGTCGGTACCTTTGGCCGGAGTGCCCTTGCCGTTTGCACCTTGCATCCTTGACTCACGGACATATCCCGCACACGGTGTGCGACTCTGCCCCGTGTGAGGCACCGAACATGAACTCCTTGCCGCGTCGGAACTACCCCAGAGACGTCACCGTCGGCGTTGGGAGGTCAGTGTGAGCGTGCCTGGATACCGCGACACTCCAGGTCAGCAGTGGGATCCGCACCTGCCGGTGGATCTGCGGGAGGCGGAGGAGTTCCTCGACCAGTACTACCGCGAGAACCCGCAACGGGGCGACAGCCGGGAACGCCTCGCCCGTATCGCCGACGAGATCGCCGAGACGGGCACCTACACCCAGACCTATGCCGAGCTGGTCTTCGGCTGCCGGGTCGCCTGGCGCAACGCGAGCCGCTGCATCGGCCGCCTGTACTGGCGCAGCCTCGTCGTGCGCGACCTGCGCAAGGTCGGCGCCCCCGACGAGATCTTCGAGGAGCTCGTGCGGCACCTGCGCCTCGCCGGCCAGCGGGAACGCAACGTGATCCGCCCCGTGATCTCCGTCTTCGCACAGCACGTCCCCGGCCGGGACGGCGCCCGCCTGTGGAACGAGCAGCTCATCCGCTACGCCGGGCACCGCCAGGCAGACGAGCTGGTCACCGGCGACCCGCGGTACACGCAGTTCACCGAGACGCTGCAGCAGTACGGCTGGCGCGGCAAACCCGACAACCCCTTCGACGTGCTCCCCATCGCGATCGAAGGCCCCGGTGGCGACGTGAACCTCTACGACCTGCCCGAGCACGCGGTCTGGGAGGTGCGGATCGAGCACCCGACGCTGCGCTGGTTCGCCGAGCTGGGGCTGCGCTGGCACGTCGTGCCCGCGATCGCCAACATGCGCCTCACCATCGGCGGCGTCGACTACCCCTTGGCCCCGTTCAACGGCTGGTACATGGGCACCGAGATCGGCTCCCGCAACCTCGCCGACCCCGACCGCTACGACCTGCTGCCGGTCATCGCCGAACGGATGGGCCTGGACACCAGCACCGAACGCTCCCTGTGGCGCGACGGCGCGCTGCTGGAGCTGAACCGCGCCGTCCTGTGGTCCTTCGACCAGGCGGGTGCCCGGATCAGCGACCACCACAGCGAGTCGGAGCGCTTCCTCGCCCACATCGCCAGCGAGGAACGCGCCGGCCGCGAGGTCCCCGCCGACTGGAGCTGGATCGTCCCGCCGATGAGCGGCGCCGCGACCGGCGTGTTCCACCGCTACTACTACGAGGCCGACCAGCGCCCCGCCTTCTACCTGGACTCCGACGCCCGCGAGCTCGGCCGCCGCGGCCGCTCCCCGATCGTCCCGCAGGTCCCCGAGGAGGCCGCCGCGTGCCCGTTCCACGACGCCGCGGCGGCGCCCGCCGAGGGCCCGGTGGAGCAGCGCGGCTGGTTCGGCCGGCTGTTCCACCGCCCCTGACCTCGGCGGACCTCGCAGCGGGCCGTCAGGCTTTGAGGACGGCCTCCAGGGCGTCGACGGCGACGTCGACGTCCTGGGTCGTCACCTGCAGCGGCGGGGCGAGGCGCAGCGTCGAGCCGTGGGTGTCCTTGGCCAGGACGCCACGGGCCATCAGCGCCTCGCACGCCTGCCGGCCGGTCATCAGGGCCGGGTCGATGTCGATGCCGGCCCACAGGCCACGGCCACGCACGGCGGTGAGGCCCTTGCCGACGAGGGCGTTCAGGCGCTCGTGCAGGTGGGCGCCGACGGTCCGCGCGTTCGCCTGGAACTCGCCGGTGCCCAGCAGCTCGACGACGGCCCGGGCCACCGCGCACGCGAGGGGGTTGCCGCCGAACGTGGAGCCGTGCTCGCCCGGGCGCAGGACACCCAGGACCTCCCGCGAGGCGGCGACCGCCGACACCGGCACGATGCCGCCGCCGAGGGCCTTGCCCAGCACGTACATGTCGGGGATCACCGGCGCCGAGGCGAACGTCTCGCCGGTGCGGCCCAGACCCGACTGGATCTCGTCGGCCACGAACAGCACGTTGCGCGCCGAACACAGCGACCGCACGCCGGGCAGGTAGTCCGCCGGCGGGACGAGGACGCCGGCCTCGCCCTGGATGGGTTCGATGAGCACGGCGACGGTGGTGTCGTCGATCGCATCGGCCAGGGCGGCCAGGTCGCCGTACGGCACGACCCTGAACCCGGGCGTGTACGGGCCGAAGTCGGCGCGCGCGTCCGGGTCCGTGGAGAAGCTGATGATCGTCGTGGTGCGGCCGTGGAAGTTGTCGGCCGCCACGACGATCGTCGCCTGGCCGTCGGGGACGCCCTTGACCTTGTAACCCCACTTGCGGGCCACCTTGATCGCGGTCTCCACGGCCTCGGCGCCGGTGTTCATCGGCAGGACCAGGTCCTTGCCGCAGAGGGCGGCGAGCTCCTCGCAGAACGGGCCGAACTGGTCGTGCAGGAACGCGCGGCTGGTCAGCGTGATCCGGTCCAGCTGGGCGTGCGCGGCGGCGATGAGCGCCGGGTGCCGGTGGCCGAAGTTGAGCGCGGAGTAGCCGGCGAGACAGTCCAGGTAGCGGCGGCCGTCGACGTCGGTGACCCAGGCGCCCTCACCGGAGGCGATGACGACCGGCAGCGGGTGGTAGTTGTGCGCGGTCCATCGTTCGGCCTGCTCGATCGCGGGATCGGTGAGACCCGATACGAACGTGGTCATGCCGCCACCTCCGCTTCGCTGCGGCGTCGGCCTGACCCGAACACTGCGCTGATGACGCCCAGCCCTACGCTGCGCTCCGGCCTGGTCATGCGCGCACCTCCAATGTGCAGCACTTCGGTCCGCCGCCGGCCTTGTGCAGTTCGGACACGTCGACCGGCACCGGCTGGAACCCCTTCGACGCTAGCTCCCCCGCGAGGCGGGTGGCGGCGGACGGCAGGACGACCCGGTGGCCGTCGCTGACGGCGTTGAGCCCGAGGACGGCGGCGTCCTCGGCGGTGGCGATGACGGCGTCGGGATACAGCCGGCGCAGCACCGCCTGGCTGCCGGGCGAGAACGCGCCCGGGTAGTAGGCGACGTTGGTCGGCGACAGGACGGTCAGCGCCGTGTCGAGGTGGTAGTAGCGCGGGTCGACGAGCTGCAGCGTGATCACGGCCCGGCCGAAGAGCTCCTGCGCCTCGGCGTGCGCGGCGAGCTCGGTGCGCAGGCCGGTGCCGGCGAGGAGGTGCTCACCGGCGAGGAGGATGTCGCCCTCGCCCTCGTTGACGCTCTTCGCGGCGTGCACGTCGAAGCCGTTGCGCTCGAACCACGCGAGATAGGCGGGGCCCTCGTCGGCGCGCTCGGGGTGGCGGAACTGGGCGCCGTAGACCTTCCCGTCCACGACGGTGGCGCCGTTGGCGGCGAAGACCATGTCGGGCAGGCCCGGGACCGGGTCGATGAGGTCGACGGTGTGGCCGAGCGACAGGTAGAGCTCGTGCAGCCTGGTCCATTGCGCGACGGCGAGGCCGGCGTCGACGGGCGCGGTCGGGTCCATCCAGGGGTTGATCGCGTAGTCAACGGCGAAGTGCGTGGGTCGACACATCAGGTAGCGACGGCTCATGCGTCCAAACCTAGGCGTGGCACGCCCGGCGTTCCATTGCGGAAAGCTGCTTCTTGTCGGCGTTTTCTTGTCTTGTACGACAAGCTCCCGGCGATCCGTTGCGCCACCACCCACAGCGGGCGGCCCGGACCAACCGCCCGGACCGCCCCCGCCGAGCGGCGTGCGGGAAGCGCTCAGCGCAGCTCGCGCCAGTCGCCGGGCTGGGCGAGCAGGCCGGAGACGCAGTCCATCGCGGGCTCCTCCGCGTCGAACTCGTAGGTGCGGGCGCGCCCGTCGGCGCCGCCCTCACGCGACTCGACCCACCAGTGACCGGCGTCCTCGAAGAGATAGACGTCGCGGCGGGCGAGCCGCCCCCAGGTGCCGTTCCACCAGTGCTTCCTTCGCTCCATGAGCAGACATTCGAACACACGTGCCAACCCCGGCGGAAGCCCGCCACGCCCATATCGATCAGGTCTGCTGCGTGACGGTTAGCCGGGTGGCGCGCGGGGTACGCAACCGCATGCCTGAGCCACGGAAACTGGGGAGCTGACCATGGAGCAGGATCTCGTCGGCCTGCTCGTCGCCGAGCACCGCCGGATCGAGTCGTTGTTCGCGGAGATCGAGACGGCCGGGTCGCCGGACACCCGCCGGGCCGCGCTGGACGCCGCGGTCGCGATGCTCGCCGCGCACACCGCGACCGAGCAGCGGCTGCTGCACGCGCGCCTGCCAGTGGAGCTCGCCGGCTACGAGGCCGCCGAGCACCGCCGCATCGACGACCTCGTGGCCCGGCTGACGCGGCTCGACGACGCCGACCCGGCGTTCGGCACGCTGCTGTCGGCGCTGCTGGAGACGGTCCGCGAGCACGTCCAGGAGGAGGAGACGGAACTCTTCCCACGCCTGCCGCAATCGGTGCGTGTGACGCAATGACCTGACGGGTAAGCCTCTGTTCATGGCAGTTCCGGAAGACAGGCAGCCGCTGATCGCCACACTGAAACGCGCGGCGTTCCACTTGAAGGACTCGGGCATCCCGTTCTGCCTGGCGGGCAGTTTCGCCGTCTACGCGCGCGGCGGCGAGTCCGTCGACCATGACATCGACTTCCTCATCAAGGCCGAGGACGCCGAACGGGTCCTCACGGCCCTGGCCGAGGTCGGGTTCCGCGGTGAGGTGCCGCCCGAGGGCTGGCTGGTGAAGGCGTTCGACTCAGTGGGGGATCAAGACAACCTCATCGACTTCATCTTCTGCCCGGTGCAGCGGCCGGTCACCGACGCGACCCTCGCCGACACCGACGTGATCGCCGTCAACGCGTGCCACATGCCGGTGCTGTCGGCGACCGAGCTGATGATCCACAAGGTGCTCACGTGGTCGGCGCACTACTGCGACTACGCGCGCGGGCTCCCGGTCGCGCGGTCGCTGCGGGAGCAGATCGACTGGCCACGGGTGTACCGGGAAACGGCCCACTCGCCGTACGCGCATGCTTTTCTGTTCTTGATCGACCGCCTCGGCGTCATGTCGCTGGACGAGACCAGCGCCCTCGCCGCTTCCCTGTGAGGAGGCACTCGTGATCATCGACCAGCACGTCGAGAGCGAGCTGCACCAGCTGCTCATCGAGGACCCCCGCATCGCCGAGCAGGGCATCCGGGTGGTCCGCACCGAGGACGGGGTCGGCCTCGTCGGCGAGGTGGAGAGCGCCGAACGCCGCGACCTGATCTGCCAGGTCGTCAACGAGGCGTTCCCGGACCTGCCGGTGCACTGCAACATCGGGCTCACCAGGGTCAACGAGCCGCAGGACGTGGAGGAGCTATGACGTTCGACGAAGGCAGTGTCAGAGTCGCCGCGGTCGGCGACGTCCACCTCGACGCGGACGTCCTCGGCCGGTACCGGCCGGCGCTGGAGCACCTCGGTGACAAGGCCGACATGTTGCTGCTCGCCGGTGACCTGACCCGGCACGGCACCGCCGACGAGGCGCGCTGCGTCGTGCGGGAGTTCGGCGGCCTGGCCGTGCCGGTGATCGCGATCCTCGGCAACCACGACCACCACTGCGACCAGCCGGCCGAGGTGACGAAGGTCCTCCAGGACGGCGGGATCACCGTCCTGGAGTGCTCCGGCACCGTCCTGCGGGTCGGCGACGTGCGCGTCGGGGTCGCCGGGACGAAGGGCTTCGGCGGCGGGTTCGCGGGCGCGTGCGCGAGCGAGTTCGGCGAGCCGGAGATGAAGGCGTTCACCCGGCACAGCCGCGAGCTGGCCGAACGCTTCGGGGTCGCCCTCGCCGACCTGGACGCCGACGTACGGATCGCGCTCACGCACTACTCGCCGGTGCCGGAGACGCTGCTGGGCGAGCCCCTGGAGATCTACCCGTTCCTGGGTTCCTATCTGCTGGCGCAGGCGATCGACGCGGCGCCCGCGGTCGGGCTCGCCGTCCACGGGCACGCGCACGCCGGATCGGAGCGGGGGACGACGCCCGGCGGGGTACCCGTCCGCAACGTCGCCCACCCGGTGATCAAGCAGGCGTACAACGTGTATCAACTGTCGTCGGTGCTGACACCCGCGTAGCCGTCCGCCCTCCGGCGCGGCGCGCTTCTCGCGGGCTGCTCCAGCGGCGTCAGCCCCGTCACGAGGGCGCCGCTGTCGCCTACAGGGGTGTCACGAGGGCGCCGCGCAGGTGGGCCAGGGCGTGGGCGAGCAGGCGGGACACGTGCATCTGGGAGATGCCGAGCCGGTCCGCGATCTGCGTCTGCGTCATGTTGCCGAAGAAGCGCATCGCGATGATCCTCTGCTCGCGCTCCGGCAGCTGCGCGATCAGCGGTCGCAGCGACTCGCGGTCGTCGACGGCCTCCAGGTCGCGGTCCGTGCCGCCGAGGAGGTCGGCGAACTCGGCGCCGGACTCGTCGCCGCCGCCGGCGGGCGCGTAGATGGACAGCGCCCGGTAGGCGTGGCCGGACTCGATGCCCTCGATGACGTCCTCCTCGTCGACGCCGAGCTTCGCCGCCAGGTCCGCGACGGTCGGCGAGCGGCCGAGCTCCTGCGCGAGATCGCCGGACACCTTCGAGATCTCCAGGCGGAGCTCCTGCAGGCGGCGCGGGACACGCACGTCCCAGCCCTTGTCCCGGAAGTGGCGCTTCAGCTCGCCGACGATCATCGGGATCGCGTAGCTGGTGAACGCGGCGCCGCGGTCCGGGTCGAACCCGTCGACGGACTTGATGAGCCCGACATTCGCGACCTGGTGCAGGTCGTCCAGGGGCTCGCCGCGGTTGCGGAAGCGCCGGGCGAGGTATTCGGCGAGCGGCAGGTGCAGCTCGATGAGGCGGCCCCGGACACGGTCGCGGCCGGCGCCGGCGGGCAGCTCCGACAGGAGCGTGAGCAGCGCGCGCGTTTCCGCGTCGGCGTCCTTGTGACCGGTGTGGGTGCGGGTGCGGGTGCGGGACCTGGATGCGGCGGTGACTGGACGGTGCACGGTGACGGTCATCGGGGGATCCCCCTGCCAGCTGCCATGGCCGCCGCCCACGGGTGGGGGCACGGGGCCACGTGAGGATGTCGCCAGCAGACGCCTCGGTCTCGAGCGCCCGGCGCACGCCCGCCGCCGGCGACCGCGACTGTTTGACGATCGCGCCGATCAGCCGTTCAGCTGATGTTGCGGGTCATACCAACGTACGCCTGGCGCTCTGTGATGACAAGGTCACGAAGCGACGTCGGTGAGCGCCTCGTCGTCGGCGTCCGCGTCGGTGCCCACGTCGCCGGCGCCGGTCACCGCCCGGTAGACCCGTTCGACGTCGGTGGCGGTGCGGTCCCAGGTGTACCGGGAGCGGACCCGGTCGATCGCGGCGCTGGCGTAGCTCATCCGGCGCACCTCGTCGCCGAGCAGCCCGCGCAGCGCGCCCGCCATCGCCGGCACGTCCCGGGGCGGCACGAGCAGCCCGGTGACGTTGTCGATGACGCTCTCACCGATGCCGCCGACCTCGTACGCGACGACCGGCACCCCGCACGACATGGCTTCCAGCGGAGTGAGGCCGAACGGCTCGTACCAGGGGGCGCACGCGAGGACGTCGGCGGAGCGGTACCAGCCGGGCAGCTCCTGCTGCGGGACGGCGCCGACGAGCCGGACCCGGTCACCGACCCCGAACCGGTCGGCGAGCTCCATCAGGCGGCGCGCCTCGGGGTCGCGGTCGATCCGGTCCGGTGCGGGCCCGCCGACGACGACGAGCTCCGCGCCCGGGACGCGGCGCAGCGCCTCGACGAGGTCCGCGAAGCCCTTGCGGGGCACGAGCGGCCCGACGCTGAGGATGCGGCGCATGCCGGGGCGCAGGTGGTCGGCGCGGGAGCCGCTCGGCGCGAACAGCTCACCGTCCACGCCGGACGGGACGATCACGGTGTCGGAGCGGCGGATCCCCATCCGGCCGAGCTCGCCGACCTCGTCCTCGCACTGCGCGACGACGCGGTCGGCCATCGTGCCGAGGGTGCGCTCCAGGCCGACCCGCGCGTCGGGGCTGGTGTCGCGGTCCTTGAGCAGCCGCCGCTTGACGGTGCCGAGCCCGTGGTACGTCTGCACCACCGGGATCCGGTGCTCGGCGGTGGCGGTGAGGGCGGCGAGGCCGCTGAGCCAGAAGTGGGCGTGGATGACGTCCGGGCGGACCGCGTCGTCGCGCCAGTGCGCGGCGAGCCACCGCCCGAAGTCGCCGACGTGCGGCAGCAGGGCGTCGGCGGGCAGGTCCTCCGCGGGTCCGGTGGGCACCTGCTCGACGATGAAACCGGCGGTCCTGACCACGTCGTCGGGGGCCGCGGCGGCGCGGCGGGTGTAGACCCGCACGTCGTGCCCGCGCCGCCCGAGCGCCTCCGCGAGGGCGGTGACGTGGGTGTGCTGGCCACCTGTGCCCGAGCCCCCGAGCGCCAGCGGGCTCGCGTGCACGGACACGATCGCGATCCTCAACCCGCACCCGCCCGCGACGAAGATGCCTGTTGCACCGTGCGCACCTCCACCTGGCCGACTGCGCTGACCTGCCAACGCCCCTACCCGGGCCGGTTGGTGGTAAACATCAACGGTCGAGTCGCAACCGGCTCGGGTGACACCGGGGTCCGCTCCGGGTTCACGACCGGGTTCAGCAGCACGGGCGAGGATGTGGAGGCATGGTGGCCAAGCCGTCGGGCACTGGTCGGTCGGGCGCCGGACCGTCTGCGTCGGCGTCCGGACAGGCGTCTGGGCAGGCCGCTGCGCAGGGCCAGGTGCCGGCCGAGGGTGGCAGCGCCGAACCGGCCGAGGCCCTCGCGGCGCTCGTCGCGAAGCTGCGCGCCGAGCTCACCGGCGTCCGCACCGCGATGCGCAACCGGGCGGTGATCGAGCAGGCCAAGGGCGTGCTCGTCGAGCGGCTCGGAGTGAGCCCCGACCAGGGGTTCGACCAGCTGGTCCGGCTGTCGCAGCGCACCAACATCAAGCTGATCGAGGTCGCCGCCGCGATCGTCGGCACCACCTCGCCCGACCCGGACGCACCCGATGTGGTGAATCTCATCGACGACGAGCTGCGCCAGCACGTCGCGCGCAGCCGCACCCGGACGGCCCCGGTCTCCTCCTCCGCCTCGGACACGCCGCCGCCGGCCGCCGAGAAGCCCCGCCGGCGGGCCAGCCGTAGCCCCGAGGTCGAGGCGCTGCAGTCGCAGCACCAGCTGCTCAGCGCCCGGATCGCGGCCGCCCGCGGCTACGACGAGATCGCCGAGGTCCTCGGCACCGCCCCGACGGCGTGGCCCCCGCCGACCTCGATCATGATCACGCTGCTCGACCCGGACGGCGCGCAGCGCGGCGTCGGCGCGTTCGGCATCGCGGGCGAGGTCCGCAGCCGCTGGTCGCGGATCCCCCCGGACCCGGCGCTGCCGCTGGTAGTCGCCGTCCAGGACGTCGAGACGATCTGGCTCGTCGGCGGCGATGAGGTCACCCGCCGGTTCCCGGTGATGGGCCAGCTGCCGTTCAGCGGCGACACCGTGCTCGCCTCGCCGCTGATCTCCGGCGAGCGGGTCCTCGGCGCGATCATCATGAGCTGGGCCGACGGCCTCCCCGACAGCGACGAGCTGCGCCGGTATGTCGCGGCGCTGCTGGAGCCCGTCGCCCGGCAGGTCGACACCCTCATCGGCGACGAGATCGCCAGCGCCTGGTTCCACGTCGAGGGCGAGGAGAGCGCGCAGGCCGCCCCGGCGCAGGTGTGGCTGCCGACCGTCGTCGACGTGCTGCACCACCCGGCGGCGCTGCTGTCCCCCGTCACCGTCGACGGGCAGCTCGTCGACTTCCGCGTCGAGTACGCCAACGTCATGGCCAGACAGGTCCTCACCACCGCCCGCGTCGACCCGGACGAGGCCACGCTGCTCGCCGCGTATCCGACGCTGGGCAGCGCGACCCTGCTGCCGGAGTTCGCCCGGATGCTGCAGGACGGCCAGCCCCGCCGCCTGGAAGGGCTGCGCGCCGATCCGCGCACCGACGGGGTACCGACGACGCAGACCATCTCCGTGCACGCCGTGCGGCTGTGGGACCGGGTGTTCGCCGTGTGGCGGATCGCGACCGAGGCCGACCTGCTCTACGACCAGCTCCTGCAGGCCGAGCGGATCGCCGGTGTCGGCTCGTTCTGCTGGGAGCTGCGCGACCCCGAGCCGCGCTGCTCCCCCGAGCTGATCCGGCTCTTCCACGGCGGCCGCGACGCCGCCCGGGTCCCCGTCGACGAGCTCACCGCCAGCGTCCACGCCGACGACCTCCTCGCCGTCCAGGACGCCGTCCGGCGCACCGTCGTGGAGGGCAAGCACCTCCTCGCCGAGGTCCGCGGCGCCGGCCGGGTCAACGGCCGCCGGCTCCGCCTCACCGCCGAGCCCCTCTTCGACGACACCGGCAACGTCACCGCCGTGCGTGGCACCGTCCAGGACGTCACCGAGGAGCGCGCGATCGAGGCCCGGCTGCGCCGCGCCGAGGAGGCCCTCGCCGCGCAGCGGCACCGGGTCGCCGACGAGCGCCGTGCCGCCCAGGCCCTGCAGAAGGCCCTCCTGCCCACCGACCCGGAGCTCGGCCACATGGAGGGCGTCGAGATCTGCGGCCACTGCCGCTCCTCCGAGCGCGTCGGCACCGTCGACGGCGACTGGTTCGACGCCACCTCGCTGCCCGACGGCGGCACGATCCTCGTCCTCGGCGACGTCGACGACCGCGGCCTGTCCTCGATGACGACGGCGGCCCGGCTGCGCTACGCGGTCCGCGCGTACGCCGCCCTTGACATGTCCCCCGGCGACATCCTCAGCGCCGTCAACGGGATGCTCTGCGCGATGGAGGTCGAGCACACCGCCTGCCTGATGGTCGCCCGCTACTCCCCCTCGACCCGCGAGCTGCGCTGGGCCGCGGCGGGGCAGGTGGCGCCCATCAGGTACACCGCCGCCGGGCAGGGCACCGTGCTCTCCGGCCCCCTCGGCCTGCCGCTGGGCGAGGTGACCGAGATGCGCTACTCCGACACGACGGTGACCCTGGACCCGGGCGACCGCGTCCTGCTGTACACCGGCGGGCAGGCCCGGGTCGACCGGCGCCGCGGCGGCGGCCTGGACCTGGTCCGCCGGGCCGGGGACCACATCGACCTGAGCGACTTCGACGCGGTGATCAACCACCTCGTCAAGAGCCTCAACGTGCCCGACGACGAGGACGTCTGCGCCATGCTCGTCCACGTGCCCTGACGCTGCCGCCCGCCCGGGCCGGGCGGTGCGGACGTCCCGGTCCCGGTCCTGGTCCTGCGCTCCGGGTCCGGGTCAGACGGTGCGGGTGTCCCAGTCCCAGGGCAGGCCCAGGCCGTCGAAGCGGCCCAGGGCGTCGCGGTGGCGGGCGGCGATGACGACGCGGTCCGGGCCCAGGTGGGCGAGGAGGTCGTCGTCGCCGTGGTAGCGGGTCTCCGGGGACGGCCAGCGCCACAGGGGGTCGTCGAGCTCGCGGAGGCGGAGCTTGACCTGGCGGAGCTCGTCCGGGGCGGGTGACATGCGGACGAGACCGTGCAGCGGGGTGTACGTCGCCTCGTAGACCGCGGCGTACACGAGGAACCTCGACAGCGGCAGTCCCGTCTCGACCGTGTCGTTCTCGATCACCTGCGGGTCGGAGGAGCCCGGCGCGTACGAGTACCAGTCGTCGGTGCCGGACCAGAAGCGGACCAGGCCGGGAGACCCGGACCCGTCGAGGTCGGCGGGGGCGGTCATCGCATGGTCGCGGCTCAGCGGCAGCGAGTACCGGGCCGCGACGCGGTGCCACTCCGCCAGGGGCTCCGGCATGGCGGGCAGGTCGAGGGGGCTCCGGGGACGGTCGGGCAGGCCGTACCAGCGGGAGACGAAGCGGCCGAGGCTGTCGTCGGCGATCACGTCGAGCTCGTACACGCCCCAGATCATGCCTGGTGACCACCGCGCCAGCGCCGGCCAGGGTTATCCACAGGAAGAAGATCTTGCTTCCGTGGTGGGTGTGGTGGCTCGTACCTTCGGAGGTATGAGTGCGGCGGTCACGGTCGACGATGTGTGGCGGGTCCATGGCGACTGGAAGGCGATGCGGGAGGCCGCCGTGCGCCTGCGCGAGGAGCGCCGCGCGACCGCCGACGCCCTGCGCAGGTCGGCCGCCCTGCTCCGCCACGGCCAGGAGCTGCTCGGCGCCATCCTCGACCGCGTCGACGTCCCGATGACCCTGCACGACGACGGCCGCCTGACGTTCTACCCGGCCGACGCCGCCGACCTCGAATCCCTGCGCCGGGCCGAGCTCGCCGCCCGCGAGATCCAGGCCGCCCTGTCCACCATCCTCGCCCGGCACCGCGCCACGGCCGACCACGGGCGTTGACGTCCGTGGCCGGCGACCGGCCTGGTTGCTCACGGCGCTCTCCCGGGAGTGACTGCCGGGGTCCGCGGTAGGGATCGACCACACCGTGCGCGGGCGGACATTCGCCGGGCCGGTGGATCCGCCCGGCCTGGCGGCCACACAGCGGCTGCGGACACGGATGACGCACCTGCAGCACAGCTGGGCAGCTCGCACAATCGGAACGAACACCGTTTGCATTCGACGACTCGCCGCCGGGACCGGCCCCGCAACCCGGTGGATCGGTGGGGTGCGGACACCAGTTATCCACCAGGTTGTGCCAGGCCAACCGTCGCCACGTCGGCCGGCCGAGGCGGACAGGCCGGGCCGGGCCGGGCGGCCACGCAACGGGTGCGGGTGACGCACGTACAGCGCAGCTGGGCCGCCCGCACCGCATAACCGCAACGAACACCGTTGCAGTCGACGGGTCGCCGCCGGGACCGGCACCGCAACGCGGTGGATCGGTGGGGTGTGGGCACCAGTAATCCACCGGGTTGTGACGGCGGGAGATGCGGCCCGATCTCCTGTCGACACGTCGGTGTGAGGCGGGCGGGGTGCGAGCCGACGTGTCTGCGGTGCAGCTTGACGGCTCGCGGCGACCGGAACCAACGGCGCCGCGATGATCTGGCCACCGAGAACTTCAGGTCGCGACGCGGTGGACTTGCTGGGCAGGGTGTTCCCGTGTCTCGCCGGGTCGCCCGTCGCCGGGGCGGCCGGCTGGGAGCGGATCGAGGCTTCGGCATCGCCCAACTGCGGGTCTCAGCCGGGGTGCTTGAGCGTCCGGCCGGCACGGCGAGCGAGGCAGGGAGCCGCGACGGCACACGAGCGAGCCACCGCACAGCCAGCAACCGCGTCGGCACACCCACCCGCCCCTACCCACCACCGCCCCGGGCCTACCCACCGCCGCGCCGCCCGCTCTACGCCGATTCCTCCGTGCTGTCGCGGTTGTCCGATTCTCGCGTCGGTCCTCGTGCCGTCTCGGCCCACCTGCCGCGGCTCACGTGCTGTCGTGGCCCACGTGCCGCGGTTGTCTGCTCGTTGCGGAGGCCCGGGTGCCGGCGCGGTCGCCGGCTGTGCGGTGGTGGGCGGTCAGATGGTGGTTGTGGTGGCGACGGCGGCGAGCTCGCTGGAGTGGCTGCCGAAGATGCCGACGGATGCGGGGCGGGGGGTGAAGCCGGGCAGGGCGTCCAGGCCGTCGCTGCCGTCGACCAGGCGGAGCTTCAAGGGGCCCGGGCCCTGCAGGACGAGCGTGACCTCGATGCCGTCGGTGGGTGGGCCGTGGAAGACGACGCCGAAGCGGTTCTGGTCGGTGAGGTACGGCACGGCGGGGCGGCCGGCGACAGTGGCCTGCTGGACGCGGTGGGAGCCGACCTCGCCGTAGAAGGAGATGAAGCGGACCGGGCGCTGGGAGGCGAGGCGGAACGTGACGGTGCGGCGGTCGCCGGTGGTGGTGTCGGACAGGACGGTGGCGGTGGGGGCCGGGAGCGGGGCGGCCTGGGCGGGACCGACGGACAGGTCGCCGGCGGGCAGGACGGGGAAGAGCTCGTCGAGGGAGCGGTGGTCGCGGACATAGCGCGAGGTCCAGGCGCCCGGCGACCGCTCCAGGCTGACCCATGACGCGGTGCCGGTGTCGCGGTCCAGGGCATACATGAGGTGGGTGGGCTCCGGGTGGCCTGGGTCGAAGCGGTCGGCGACCATGCCGGTGGTGGTGCAGACCAGGGCGACCACGAGCGCGGCAACGGCAGGGGCGGCGCCGAGGACGCGGTGCCGGTCGGCGCCTGCGGGGCGGAACAGGGGCTCGAACGCGGGCAGGGCGGCGAGGCCGAGCAGCGCGGCGAAGAGCGCGGGGGCGGCGCCGGTGGCCAGGCCCAGGGCGGGGAAGAAGAGGGCGACGGTCGGGGCGAGGATCAGCACGGCGACGCCGGCGCCGGCGGTGAGGACGGCGGTCGCGAGCCAGGGGCGCGGCACGTACAGCGCGGCGATGCCGGCCAGGGCGCCGGACAGGGCGGGCAGGGCGACGAGATAGGAGCCGCCGGGGATCGCGGCGGCGAAGACCAGGCCGAGGACGGCGAGCAGGCCCAGGGCGCCGGTGGCGAGCGGGACGGGGCCGAGCCGCCGGCGGGTGAGGGCATACCAGGCGAGCAGGACGGCGGCGGTGAGCGCGACGACGCCGAAGCGGAACCAGGTGGGGCGGGCCGGGTCGAGCAGCTCACCGTAGCCGGGGCGCAGCGCGACCAGCAGGGTCCAGAGCAGCTGTGCGGCGACGGCGACGGCGACGAGCGGCACGAGGGCGAGGCCGAGGCCGGCGAGGCTGCGCGGGACCGAGGTCAGGCCGCGGCGGCGGGCCAGGAACACCAGCGCGGCGACGGCGATCAGGGCGAGGGCGGCGATCGGCCAGGTGAGCGCGGACGGGTAGCGCACCAGCAGACCGGCGAACGGGAAGTAGACCGCGTCGCCGGAGGCCGGGCGCAGCAGCGGCGGCAGGTCGGCGCCGCCGAGGGTGCGGGTGAGGGCGAGGGCGTTGTCGCCGTGGTGCTGGAGGCTGGCCCTGTTCATCGTCGACGGCCGGTCGAACGGGCTGTGATAGACGCTGGAGCCGTCGATGTAGGCCGTGTTGAGACCGGTGAAGCGGGACTGCCCGAGGAACGGCGTGAAGTCGGTGTCGTTGGACAGCAGCCGGTAGACCTCGACGGCGAGGCTGGTGCCGACGGGGTGCGGGGTGCGGGCATAGACGTCGATGAGGTCCGCGTTGCCGACGGAGGTCTGGAACATGACGGCGGGGCCGCTGCTGCCGCGGGCCTCGAAGTTGAGCACGACGGACGGCTTCTGGCCCAGCGGGTGCAGGCTGACGAACGCCTCGGCGCCGCACAGGCAGGCCTCCTCGGCGTCGGTGAACAGGAACACGACGTCGTTGCGCGGCGGGGCGCCGGTCGTGAGGGCGCGGGCGACCTCCAGCAGGGTGCTGGTGCCGGCGCCGTCGTCGTTGGCGCCGAAGCTGACCTGGACGGAGTCGTAGTGCGCCATGAGGACGACCTGGCCGGTGGAGGCGGAGCCGGGCAGCACCGCGACGACGTTGCGGACGCGGGCCATGCCACCGTCGCCGAACTTGCCCGCGTTGACCCCCACGGTGTCCTGGACCTCGGGCTTCAGTCCCAGGCCGGTGAGGCTGGTCACGATGTGCTCGCGGACCCGGTCGGCGGCGGGGCTGCCGGTGACGTGGACCTCCTGGCCGATCCGCTCGACGTGGGTGAACGCGCGGGCGGCGGAGAAGTCGCCGGCGGGCGCCGAGGCGGGACGGGGCGCCGGCGGCTGGACGTCGGCGATGCCGAGGAACGCGAGCAGCGCGAGGACGACGAGGGCCGCGGCGGCCGTGAGAGGGCGCCGCGGCGGTGCGGCGAAGCTTCGGTCGGACAAGGGGTGCCTCCTGTGGGGTGCCCACATTCTGCACGCCACCACCGACAAAATCTGCGGACAAAAACCACCGGCAGGACGAGAAAAGCAAGGGTTTGTCGCCCGTACGGAGTGCAGTGGGTCATGAACGGGTGCCGGATGGTTGTTGGGGGTCCCGAGCGGCTCCGGACTGCCTAGCGTCATCGTCCATGAACAACGAACTCACCCCCGCCGCCCCGACCGCCTTCGACGCCGGCTATCTGGCCACCGCCGAGCTCGACGCCCGCTTCCAGCTCGACCAGGTGATGGCCATGGTCGGCGTCGACGGCCTGGTCGAGGCCCTGGCCCAGCCGTTCCTGCTGGCGAAGGTCGACCAGCACGCCGCCGCGGTCCGGCAGAGCATCACCGCCGCCGGCAGGGCCGTCGACTCGATCTCCCTCGCCGGGTACGCCCGCAGCGTCATCGCCGTCCACCAGCGGCACGGCCGGCCGCTGCCGACCCCGGACACCATCGACTGGACCGACGCCGACTGGACCGTCCTGCGCCTGGTGTCCGTCTGCTCCCTCGCCGACGCCGTGGACGCGTTCTGAGCACGAGGACAACCAGCGCGGCGGCACGCGCGTCGATAGCGCATGACCCGACTGCTGCCACTCGCCCTCGTTGTCCTGCTCGCCGCCTGCACACCCGAAGCCACCGCGACAAAAGCCGGCAGAAGCTCCGGCCCGCCACCGACGACCGGCACCAGCCCCAGCCGGACCACCGGCACAGAGGACCGCTGGACGACGGACATCAGCGTCAGGCACGACCCGGCCGTCCCCCCGGTCCCGATCCTGGTCGAGGTCCGCACCGGTGACCACGCCGCCGAAGGCTACGAGAGGATCACGTTCGCCTTCAGGGGACCGCTGCCGTCGTACACCGTGCGGATCGTGCGGAACGTCGTCCGGGACGGCTCCGGAGAGCCGGTCGACCTGCCGGGCGCGACGCTGCTGAGCGTCGTGTTCACCCCGGCGGGCAGCCACACCACCGCGGGCAGGCACGACGTCGGCTACCGTCGCCTGCTGGCGTACGAGCGGACCGGCGACTACGAGGGCTACGTCAGCTACGGCCTCGGCGTCCAGGGCACCACGACGATCCGCACCGGGGAGAGCACCCGCCCGGACGGCACGAACGTGGTCGCCCTCGACATCAAGCTCTAGCGCCGCCCGCGACCGGTCGACTCGTTCCACCGGAAGTGCACGAAGAGCCGCCCGAAGTTGTCGGAGTCCTTCTCGACCCGGTGGTAGAGGGCCTTGATCTCCCGCTGGTCGAGGAAGCGCAGGACCCGCTTCTTCAGCGCCCCCGAGCCCTTCCCCGGGATGATCTCCACGAGAGTGGCCCGCTTGGCCACCGCCTCGTCGATGATCGACTTCAACGCGCGGTCGATGTCGCCCCTGCGGTTGAAGATGTCATGCAGGTCCAGCTTCAGCTTCACGCCCCTAGTTTGCCACCGCGCCGGCGATCGGCAGGCCCGCCCGCTTCCACGCCTGGAAGCCGCCGGTCAGGTCGGTCGCGAGGTGCAGGCCCAGGTCCTGCAGCGCGGCGGCGGCGAGCGAGGACGTGTAGCCCTCGGAGCAGAAGACGACGACGGGCAGGTCGTAGCGGTCGGCGATGGGCAGCCGCGCATCGCTGCGGGGGTCGAAGCGCCACTCCAGGACGTTGCGCTCGACGATCAGCGCGCCGGGGATCTCCCCCTCGGCGGCCCGCTGCGCGGCGGGGCGGATGTCCACGAGGACCGCGCCGTCCGGGACCTCGGCGGGGGTCACCCGGGTCAGCCGCTCCCGCGCCGAGGCCAGGATCTCGTCGATCGAACGGCCGCTCACCAGTCCGCTCCCGCCTGCTGGATGGACTCCACGGACAGGCGCCCCTCGTGCAGCCGGTAGCGGGTCATGACGGTCAGCGCGGGGCTGTACGCGTGGACGGTGATCGCCGGGCGGGTGCCGGTGTTGACGACCCGGTGCACGTGGTGGGCGCCGAAGCGGCGGCCGGCCCCCGCGGTCATCGTCGTGTCGAGCAGCGAGCCGTCCCGCACGGTCTGCTCGACGATCTCGCCGGACACGACGGTGAAGGCGCCGGCCGAGCCGCCGTGGTCGTGCAGGTCGGTGGCCTGGCCGGGCAGCCAGGTGAGCAGCCACACCTCGTGGTCGTCGGCGGTGTGCAGCTTGCCGTACCACCGCGTGCGCGGATCGTAGCGGGGCTCGAACGGCCACGTGGCCGGGTCCTCGGCGTGCCAGCGGGCGACGGAGAGCAGGTCCGTCCGGGTCGAGACAGTCATCGCAGATTCTCCAGTATTCGCATCTACTTAGTAGGAATTACTACCACACTTGATCGTCGTGTGCGACGGAGACAGACGGATGTGCGCGAAATGACAGAGGTTTCCGGCACCCTGACGGAGGACACACCAAAGGGGGAACGCAACCATGAGCTTCGCTTTCCAGGCCACGGGCCTGGTCAAGCGCTTCGGCACGACCACCGCCCTGGCGGGCGTGGACCTCGCCGCCGAGCCGGGCACCGTGCTCGGGGTCCTCGGGCCCAACGGCGCCGGCAAGACCACCGCCGTGCGGATCCTCGCCACCCTGCTGCGCCCCGACGCGGGCACCGCGGTCGTCGGCGGCCACGACGTCGTCAAACGCCCGGCCGAGGTCCGCCGCATCAGCGGGCTGACCGGCCAGTTCGCCTCCGTCGACGAGGACCTGACCGGGACCGAGAACCTGGTCCTCATCGGCCAGCTGCTCGACCTGCGCCGACGCGACGCCAGGAGCCGGGCGGCGCACCTGCTCGCCGAGTTCGACCTCAGCGAGGCCGCCGACCGGCTGGTCAAGACCTACTCCGGCGGCATGCGGCGCCGCCTCGACCTGGCCGCGAGCCTGGTGGGGCGGCCCGCGATCGTCTACCTCGACGAGCCGACCACCGGCCTCGACCCGGCGAAACGCGAGGACGTCTGGAACATGGTCCGGGCACAGGTGCGGGAGGGCACCACGGTGCTGCTCACCACGCAGTACCTGGAGGAGGCCGACGCGCTCGCCGACGAGATCTCCGTGATCGACCACGGCAAGGTGATCGCGCACGGCACGCCGGCCCAGCTCAAGCACATCGTCGGCGGCCAGACCATCAGCGTGCGCCCGGCCGACCCGGCGGACCTGAGCGCCGTCGAGACCATCCTCACGAACCTGACCGGTAAAAGCGTCGAGTCGCGAGGACGTGGGGTGCTGTCAGTGCCCGTCGACGACGCGAAGGCCCTCGGCGCCGTCGTGCGCAGCCTCGAACAACAGGGCATCGACGTGATCGAGCTGTCGCTGCACCTGCCGAGCCTCGACGAGGTCTTCTTCACCCTCACCCGCGGCGGGAGCCGCAAACAGGAGGTGGCCGCGTGACCACATTGACCGCCGCCGTCCCGGGACGCCCGTTCGGGCTGGTCAGGCACAGCCTGGTGATGGCCCGGCGGAGCCTGATCAAGACGATGCGCACCCCGGAGCAGCTGCTGGACGTGACGCTGCAGCCGATCATCTTCATCGTCCTGTTCGTGTACCTGCTGGGCGGCGCCATCGCCGGCTCCCGCCACGACTACCTGCAGTTCCTGCTGCCGGCGCTGCTGGTGCAGAACGTGCTCTTCGCGTCGGCGCCGACCGGGGTCAGCCTCAACACCGACATCAAGACCGGCGTCTTCGACCGCTTCCGCAGCCTGCCGATCGGCCGGTCCGCGCCGCTCATCGGTGGCGTCCTCGGCGACATGATCCGGTTCGTGGTGTCGATCGTGGTGATGCTCGGCTTCGGATACGTCCTCGGCTTCCGCTTCGGCACGAACCCGCTCGCGGTCCTCGCGGCGTGCCTGCTGGTGATGTTCCTGGCGTTCAGCTTCAGCTGGATGTTCGTGCTGCTCGGCATGCTGGTCAGGGAGCCCGGCGCGGTCCAGGGCCTCGGCTTCGTGATCATGTTCCCGCTGACGTTCGGCACCAACGTGCTCGTCCCGACGGACACGCTGCCCGGCTGGCTGCAGGCGTGGGTCAAGGTCAACCCGGTCGCCGACGCGATGCAGGCCGCCCGCGGGCTGATGGTCGGCGGCCCGGTCCTCGACGCGGTCGTCAAGACCGTCCTGTGGTCACTGGGCATCCTGGCGGTCTTCGCGCCGCTCGCCGTCCGCGCCTACCGCCGCAAAGCGTGAGATGAGCTCCAGCGCCGCGGCACGGTCCAGGGCCGCGCCGCGGCGCACGGCGTCGTCGAAGCCCGGCGGGCCGAGCGCGTCACGCAGCGCCGCGGACTGCGCGACGAGGTCCGCGTTGGACAGGTCGTCCCCGCCGGCCAGCCGGCGGGCCACCCCGAGCAGCGAGGCCGCGGTCACCGGGTCGCCGAGCGCGGCGGACAGCGCCGCCGCGCCGACCGCGATCTGCGCCACGACCGGCATGTCCCGCACCGGCAACGCGATCCGCAGCGCCTCGGCGAGGCGGTCGCCGGCCGACGCCGGGTCGCCGCGCCGCAGGTCCAGCTGCGCCATGGCGACCATGATGATCGCCCGGTACTGCGGCGCGACCAGCGGCGAACTGGCCTGCCCCCGCCACGCCTCCGCGTAGCGGCGTCCGGCCTCCGCGAGGTCGCCGTCGTGGCGGGCCAGCTGGCCGAGCTCCAGCATCGCGTGCGACACGTCGCGGGGCAGCGCCGCCGGGTCCTCGGCGAAGCGGAGCAGCTCGGCGCGGGCGGCCGCGACGCCGTCCGTGTGCCGGCGCACCGAGGCGAGCCGGATCCGCTGGTACGCCTCGCTGGTGTGCACGCCGAGCTGGTGGTGCAGCTCGATCGACTCGGCGAACAGCGCGGCGGCCGTGGCGAAGTCGCCGCGGCGGGCCCGCGCGTCGGCGATCGAGGCGAGCGTCATCGACAGTCCCCACCGCTCCCCCACCTCGCGGAACGCGACCGCGGCCGCCTCCTGCGCGGCGAGCATGCCGGCCAGGTCGCCGTCGTTCTCCCGCAGGTAACCGAGGATCGCCAGCAGCATCCCCCGCGACCAGGCGTCGAGGGGCTCGGCGAGGCGGCGCTCGATCGCGGGGGCGCCGTGGGCGCTGTCGTCGCGGAACATCATCACGACCGGCTCGACCAGCGCGACGAACGGGTGGGCGCCGGCGGCCGGGACCCGCCGGGACAGGTCCAGGACCTCGTCGAGCAGACCGTCGGCGAACTGGAAGTCCCCGGCGAAGCCGCAGTTGATGACGTACACCGCCATGACGACGGTGCGCAGCCCCAGGGGCACGTCGCCGGGGACGGCGAGGATCCGCCCGAGCAGCCCGGCGGCCTCCGCGTGGTTGTCCTCGAACGTCCAGAACCAGGCGCAGGCGGCGCCGAGCCGGAACGCGGTGACGGTGTCGCCGCTGTCGCAGGCGTGCGTGACGGCGGCGTGCAGGTTCGCCCGCTCGGGGCGCAGGCGGGCCAGCCAGTCGACCTGCGCGCCGGTGCGCAGGTGCGGCTCGGCCCGCTCGGCGAGGGCCAGGAAGTGCGCGGCGTGCGCGGACCTGGCCCCCTCGGCCCGGCCAGCCCGGATGAGCTCCTCCAGGGCGAACTCGCGGATCGTCTCCAGCATCCGGTACCTGACCGTGTCACCGGCGACCATCTGCAGCAGCGACCGGTCCACGAGCTGGTCCAGGAGGGGCTGCGCATCCGGTACACCCGCGACCGCCGCCGCCGCGTCGGCGTCGAACGCACCGGGGAACACCGCGATGGCGGCGCCGAAGTCGCCATCGCGCTCCTCGAGCAGGTCCCAGCTCCAGGCGACCACCGCGTGCAGCGTCCGGTGGCGGGGCAGCGCGGTGCGGCTGCCGCCGGTCAGCAGCCGGAAGCGGTCGTCGAGGCGGGCCACGAGCTGCTCGGCGGTGAACGAGCGCAGCCGGGCCGCGGCCAGCTCGATCGCCAGGGGCAGCCCGTCGAGCCGGCGGCAGATCTCGGCCGCGGCGGGGGTCACCGCGAAGCCGGGCCGCACCGCCTCGGCCCGGTCCGCCAGCAGCCGCACCGCGGGCTCCGGCGCGAGCGGGCCGACGGGGAAGAGGGTCTCGCCGAGGATGCCGAGCGGCTCCCGGCTGGTCGCCAGGACGCGCAGCTTCGGGCAGCGGCCCAGCAGGTCCTCGCTGAGCGCCGCGGCGGCCGCCACGACGTGCTCGCAGTTGTCGAGGACGAGCAGCCCGTCGACGGGGGCGAGCAGCTCCGCGATCCGGCCGGTGACGTCGACGCGGCGGGTCCGCTGCGGCGACTCCAGCTGCCCACCGGTGTCGAGGGCGCGCAGGACGGCGGCGGGCACGTCGGCGGCCTCGGCGACGGGGGCGAGCTCGACCAGCCAGACGGCGTGCGGATCGGTGGCGGCCACCGTCGTGGCGAGGCGGGTCTTGCCGGCGCCGCCGGGACCGACGAGCGTGACGAGGCGCCGGTCGAGGATCTGCGTGCCGAGCCGCTCGACGTCGTCGTCGCGGCCGACGAAGCTGGTCAGCGGGGTCCGCAGGATCTCGGCGGGCCGGTCGGTGAGGGCCCGCAGGTGCGCCCGGCGCAGCTGCGGCGACGGGTCGACGCCGAGCTCCTCGGCGAGGCGGTGCCGGCACTCCTCGAACGCCGCGAGGGCCTCGGCGCGGCGGCCCTCGGCGTGCAGGGCGTCGATGAGGTGCGCGGCGAGCCGCTCCCGCAGCGGGTGGGCGGCGGTGAGCTCCAGCAGCCGCGCCACCAGGCCGGGTGCGCGCGGCCCGGCGGCCTCGACGTGGTCCTCGATCGCGGCCAGCCGCAGCTCCTGCCAGCGGGCGGCGAGCGCGTCGCCGACGGCCGGCGGGCCGCGCCACAGGTCCAGGGCGTCGGCGAGCAGGGTCGCGGCGCGGGCCCGGTCGCCGTCCCGCAGCGCCCTCGCCCCGGCGGTGGCGAGCCGTTCGAAGCGGTGCGCGTCGACGTCGTCGGCGGGGATGTCGAGGAGGTACCCACCGGTGCCGGACACCAGTGCCGGGTCCCCGTCGAGGGTCTTGCGCAGCCGCGACACCAGGGACTGCACGGCGTTCGCCGGGTCGGTGGGGGTCGCGTCCGGCCACAGCGTGGCGGCGATCCGCTCCACGGGCACCAGCCGGCCGGGCTCGCAGGCGAGCCGGATCAGCAGCGTCCTGAGCCGGGCGCCGCCGACGTCGACCGGCCGCCCGGCGACGTCGACCGTCAACGGCCCGAGGATGCCCACCCGCATGCGCACCACTGTGCCACCCGCCGCGTCACGACGGGTGGCACAGGTGGGGGGTGGTGCCTGGCAGATGCGTCTAGTAGATGCTGACGCCGTAGACGCCCAGCGGCTCGGTGACCGGCTGGAAGTACGTGACGCCGCCGCTGCTGCAGTTGCCGCTGCCGCCGGAGGTCAGGCCCAGCGCGATCGTGCCCGCGAAGAGCGAGCCGCCGCTGTCGCCGGGCTCGGCGCAGACGGTGGTGCGGATCAGGCCGGTGACCTGGCCCTGCGAGTAGGTGACGGTCGCGCCGGTCTGGGTGACCGAGCCGCTGCGCACGCCGG
Organism: Dactylosporangium sp. NPDC005555; assembly: GCF_040605635.1. Lineage (NCBI taxonomy): Bacteria > Bacillati > Actinomycetota > Actinomycetes > Micromonosporales > Micromonosporaceae > Dactylosporangium > Dactylosporangium sp. NPDC005555. Next base: position 7,798 of record NZ_JBEXDG010000014.1, on the reverse strand, counting down.
TGGTGGAGCCGCTGCGGCGGACCGCCTGGCCGACGGTCGCGTTGCCCGCGGCCGTGATCTCCTGGAACGAGCCGTTGTACAGCGACACGTTGCCGGGGTGCGCGACGCCCGCGGCGTAGCGCACGATGCCGTAGTCGTTACCGGGGAAGCTCGTGCCGGTCCGGGTGCCGAGGACCGAGCCGCCGCTGGTCGTCCAGGTGGAGCCGATGTTCGTGCAGTGTCCCGCGGTCAGGAAGTAGTACGTGCTGCCGCTGACCACGTTGAAGCCGAGCGAGCACCGGGAGCCACCGGCGTAGATCGCCTGGCCGCCGGAGATCGTCGGCTGCAACGCGCCGGACAGCCGCTCGATCTTCGCGGCGCTGCCGAACGACGCGACGGTCGCCTCGAGGGTCTTGACGTGCTCGGGCGCGACGGTCGGGTCGATGGAGACGACGACCTGGTTGGCGATCGGGTCGACGGCCCAGGCGGTGCCCGGGACGGAGGCCTTGGCGGCGAGCGTCGAGGTGACGCGGGCCAGCTCGGCGCCGCTGTGCTTGACCTTGCGGGCCACGGCACCGGTCGACTCGACGCTCTTGGCGGTGTTCGCGTCGGTGACGGTGACGACCATCTTGCCGAGCTGGGCGTCCCAGTAGGACCCCGCGGAGTTGAGCCCGAGCCGCTCGACGAGCGCGTCGGTGCTGCCGATCGGCGCGGCCTGGGCCGGTGACGGCGTGAGGAACGAGCCTGCGACGAGAGCGGTGCCGGCGGCGATGACCACGGCGCGACGGAGTGTGGACCTTGTGAGCCTCACGTGAGCCTCCCCTGTATCGGAGCCGATGAATATCGGCCGCGACCGATGCTTTCATCGGACGGGGAGGCTCACAAGGCTAGAGGTCCAAATTGCCCCATAGCACCCGTGTCATATCACTAAGCGGCTATCCCTTCGAGAAGGTATGCGCTGATCGGCCGGTACAGGTGCGGCTGGACGTTGTCGTCGATCGGCACCGTCACCGAGACCCGGCCCTCGGCCTCGCCGACGAAGAGCGCCGGGTCGTTGCTGTCGGCGAAGGACACCACGTCCAGACCCGCGGCGGCCGCGGCGCCGGCGAACCCGTGGTCGGCGAAGACCAGGTCCGGCATCGGCACCCCGGTGGACTCGAGCTCGTCGAGCATCGCCCGCATCCCGTCCGGCGAGTGCGTGTGCCACATCGCGATGCCCCGCTCGGCGCCCATCGCGACCCCGCCCAGGTAACGCACGGCGAGCGGGAACTCACGCCCGTCGTAGCGGCCCGGCCTGGCGAACGGCACCCCGGCCGCCGGGCTCAGGATCTCGCACCCGGCCGCGCGCAGGGCGGCGGCGACGGCGAAGTGGATCTCGACGATCCCGGCCGGGTGGCCGGACGCCACCAGGACCCGCTCCTTGCGGCGCGCCGCGACCCGCAGCCGCTCGCGCATCCGGTCCAGGGCCGCCACGGTCTTGTACGGGTCGATGACGTCCGTCCCCGACGACCGCTCCGGGTCGGGGTCGATGCCGACCCGCTCCGCCATCACGGCCAGCACCTGAGCGAGGGTCCAGGTCTTCAGCGGCGCCAGGCCGAACAGGTATCCCTCGGCACCGTCGGCGAACGCCGCGGCGTTGCCATGGTTGGAGGCCCGGGTGGTCTCGACATCGCCGGCGAGGAGTGCTTCACGCAGATAACTCACAAGCTCAGGCATGTGACCCATGGTATGCAGGCACCTCTGCGGCGCCGAGGAAAGCGGCTTAAGGTCACAGACATGGCCGACGTGTATCTCGAAGTGACGGACAAGAAGGTGTTCGCGGCGAGCCTGGACTGGCCGGGCTGGGGCCGCTTCGCGAAGACCGAGGACGACGCCCTGCAGGCCCTGGCGGAGTACGGCGAGCGGTACGCGCCGATCGCCGCCGCCGCGGGCTACAGCTTCCCGGCATCCCCGGCGTTCAAGGTCGTCGAGCGCGTCCCGGGCACCTCCGCCACCCAGTTCGGCGTCCCCGACGCCCACCCCGGGGCGGACGACCGGCCCGTGACGAAGGCGGTCGCCACCCGGCAGAAGAAGCTGCTCGTCGCCGCGTGGGAGGCGTTCGCCGGGTTCGCCGCGACCGCGCCGGCGTCGCTGCGCAAGGGCCCCCGCGGCGGCGGCCGGGACCGCGACAAGATGATCGACCACGTCTACGGCGCCGAGGCCGGCTACGGCCGCAAGATCGGCTTCAAGCTGCCGCAGCCGGCGATCGACGACACCGCCGCGATCGCCGCCGTGCACGACGAGGTGCTCGCCGTCCTCGGCCGGGCACACGACGGCGGTCCCCTGGTCGACAACGGCTGGACGTCCCGCTACGCCGCCCGCCGCTACGCCTGGCACGTCCTGGACCACCTGTGGGAGATGCAGGACAGAGCAGAATAGCCCTGCTCACGTCCGTCGTGGCGGAGGTCCGCCGCTCCCGTCAGCCTCCGGTCGGGCCTTGACGGCCCTCCCTCTCCCGCCGCCGGTAGTGGCCGTGGGCCGCGGCCGTCCCGGCCGCGAACACCCCTTCCCGGCCGGATGGCGGCCCTGGATCAGCCGGCCGGGACGGCCGCGGCCCTCCGGGGTCAGCTGGCGACTCAGCTGGGGACTCAGCTGGCGACTCAGCTGGCGACAAGGTCCGTATGGTTCGTCATGAAGGTCTTGACGGTGTCGGTGCGGATCGAGTCCAGCAGGGACAGGGTCGTGGGGTCGAGGGCCTCGGCGCCAGGGTTCTCGGGTGACGAGTAGAACGTGCCGTTGTTGGTCTTCACGGTCAGCAGGTTGTCGCCGGTGATGCCCTTCATCGCGAATATCCAGTCATCGAGGCCGATCCCGCCGGAGTCGATCGTCATCGACTGACCGATGACGTCGAGGACCTTCTTGAGCTTGCCCGGGTCGGTCAGCACGTCACGACTCAGGATCTGCTTGAACAGCGCCTTGATGAACTGCTGCTGATGGCGCTGCCGGTCGTAGTCGCTGTTGGGCAGCGTCTCGCGCTGGCGGACGTAGTCGAGGGCCTGCCACGGCTCCAGGTGCTGGTAGCCGACGTGATACGTCTGCGGGGTGACGCCGGCGATCGCGATGAGGTCGGTGCCGCCGCGGCCGTTGTCGCGCTGGATGTACGGGACCTTGGTGTTGCCCTTGGCGTCGTGGCCGATGTGGACGGACCGCACCTCCTGGTCGACGTACATGTCGACGCCGCCGAGGACCTTGACCACGTTCTGGAAGCCGGTGAAGTCGATGATCGCCGCGGCGTCGAACGTGATGCCCCAGTTCGCCTTGATCGTGTCGGCGAGCAGCGTGACGCCGAACTTGCGCTGGTCCTTGCCCGTCGTGCCGAGGCCGCCCACCGCGAACGCCCCGTTGATCTTGTCGTGGCCGCCCGCGTAGGACTTCCTGCCGTTGTCGAACCTGGGGATCTTCACCCAGGTGTCGCGCGGGATCGAGACCAGGTACGCCGAGTCGTGGCCCGCCGGGATGTGCAGGACGATGATCGAGTCGGAGCGGATCGACTCGGACTCGTCCTGGCCGGGGCGCGGGTCGATGCCCATGAGCAGGATGTTCTTCGAGCCGCTGATCGTGACGTGCCGGCCCTGCTGCTCGGCGGCCGGGACGATCAGGTCCTCCTGCTTGACGTTGCGCGTCGCGTAGCCGATCACCGCGTCCTTCGCCACGAACGCGCCACCGGCGGTCATCATCATGACCGCGCCCGCCACCACCAGCGAGCGTGCCCATCGGGGGTCCCTGCGGCTACGGCGCAGAGACGACTTCGAGGACTTCGAGGGCGACGACGAAGGCCGGCTCGACGATGCGTCGGCCGGCCGGTCGTCGAGGCCCAGGTCCTCGGCGAGATGCTCGTGGCGTCGGAACACGTTCCGCAGCTCCTGTTCGAGCGAGGCGTCGGAGGTCATACCCCCAAGACGGTATGAGGGGCCCCGGTGATTGCACCCTGCGCTGCCTGTGCGTCACCTGGGAGCTCAGCCGCCGACGACGAGGACGCCGACGACGCTGAGCAGGACGATGACGGCGAGGAGGACGAGCATGCCCTGCTCGCTGTCGAGGTTGGTGAGCTTGCGGGTCCCCGGCTGCAGTTGAGCCGGCGTCTGCGTGGTCATCGGGGGCCTCCTGGTGCGGTGTGGTGACTCAAACGGTAGGTACACCGCGAACAGGTTTGCTCCCGTCATCGTGCCAGCACCCCGGACAGTGCCTGTGCAGGGTTAACCGATGCGAGGCGCCTCCTGGTGACGGGTCTCCGCGAAGAGCTCTGGGAACACCTTGCCCACCTTCGCGACCAGATATTCCCCGTACGTCCCGGTGAACGCCCGGAGGTCCTGTCCGTCCCAACGCCGGGCGCCCTCGTGGAGCGTGGCCGGCAGCGGCGGGACCGGACGGCTGAAGTCGGGGTCGAAGAAGAACGGGAACGAGAGCCGCTCGTTGCCGCTGAGGTTGCGGACCCGGTGGGGCGTGGACCGGTACCAGCCGCCGGTCATCCGGTCGAGCATGTCGCCGATGTTGCACACGAAGGTGCCGGGGATCGGCGGCGCGTCGAGCCAGCCACCGGGCGTGCGCACCTGCAGCCCGCCGTTGCCGTCCTGCAGCAGCAGGGTCAGCAGGCCGTAGTCGGTGTGCTCGCCGACGCCCCACTCGTCGCTGTCCGGCGCCGACGGCGGGTAGTGGAAGATCCGGAACAGCACGGTCGGGTCCGCCGTGTACGACTCCGCGAAGTACCCCGCGGGCAGCCCGAGGCTCAGGGCGATCCCGCGCAGGACGGTCTGCGCCACCGCGGTCATCCGCGACAGGTACTCCAGGACCACCGGACGCAGGTCGGGCACCTGGGCCGGGAAGAGGTTGGCGCCGTGCAGCGGCAGCCCGGCGCGCACGGCCGGGGCGTCGGGGCCCAGCTCGGTGCCGAAGTACAGCCCCTCCTTGCGGTCCGGGACGCCGGAGGTCAGCTCGGCACCGACGGGGAAGAACCCGCGCCACGCCCGGCCGCCGCGGGCCATCGCGATCTCCGTCTTGGCCGGCGCGGGCAGGTCGAAGAAGGTCCGCGCCGCGGCGTCGAGCCGGTCGGTCAGCGCGGCCGGGACGCCGTGCCCGGCGACGTAGAAGAAGCCGCTCTCGCGGCAGGCCGCCTCGATCCCGGGGGCGGCGGCGTCGGGGTCGGAGATGTCGATGACCGGCAGCGCGTCCATGACCGGAGGATAGTTGTCAACCACGGTTGACAGCGTCCCGAGTTGTCAACTACGGTTGACACATGACGGAAGCAGGCGATCTCGCGGACGCCGCGGCCAGCCCGGATCCCAGGATCGGGCTGCGGGCGGCGGTGGCCCTGCGCCGCCTCGCCGACGCGCTCGAGGTCCTCCAGGTCGACAACGCCCGCCGGCACGGCTGGTCGTGGCAGGAGATCGCGGACGCCCTCGACGTGACGCGCCAGGCGGTGCACAAGAAGCACGCCGGCAGGACCCCTTCAGAGACGGGAGAGCAGTGATGTTCGAGCGGTTCACCCAGCGCGCCCGCACCGCGGTGCAGAGCGCACACGAGGAGGCCAACGCCCTCGGCCACCGCACGGTCGGCACCGAGCACCTGGTGCTCGCCATGTTCACCGCCGGCGGGATCGCCGCCGACGTGCTGCACGCCTGCGCGGTCGAGCGCGAAGGGCTCCTCGCCGCCGTGACCGGCACCGACGACGCGGCCGCGCTGCGCTCCATCGGCATCGACCTCGACGCGGTGCGCTCCAGCGTCGAGCAGACGTTCGGCCCCGGCGCGCTGGAGCGCGCGGAGCCGCCGAGGCGCGGCGGCTTCCTCTTCCGGCGCACCAAGCTGCCCAACCGCTTCGGCAACGACGCCAAGAAGGCCCTGGAGCTGTCGCTGCGGATCGCGCTGTCGATGAAGCACAACTACATCGGCACCGAGCACCTCATCCTCGCCGTCCTGCGCGAGGAGCGTGGCAACGGCGGCCGGCTCCTGCGCGAGCAGGGCATGAGCTACGACCGCACCATGGAGCTGGTCAGGGCGGCCCTGCGCAACGTCGCCTGATTCCTGTCGTACCCCTGTGCTTGAGTGTCCGCATGGAGCGGACACTGACGTGGCGGGACCTCAATCGCGCCCTGCTGGCCCGGCAGTCCCTCGACACCCGGGTCCGGGCCGACCCCGCCACGGTCCTGGAGCGGATGGCCGGCATCCAGGCGCAGTATGCGCCTTCCATGTACATCGGGTTGTGGACCCGGATCGAGGGCTTCGAGCGCGAGTCGCTGACCAGGCTCCTCGAGGCCCGCGAGGTGGTCCAGGCGACCACTCTGCGCGCCACCATCCACCTCGTGTCCCGGGCCGACTACTGGCCGACGCTGATCGCGATCCGCGACGCCCGGCGCGACTGGTATCACCGCGTCATCCGCAACAACGTCGGCCCCACGGAGCTCGCCGAGGCCGCCGCGAGCCTGCGCGAGCTGCTGCGGGAGCGGCCGGTCAAGCGGGCCGAGATGGACCAGCTCTATGGTGCGGAGGTCCGCGGCGGCGTCGGCATGTATCTCGACATGGTCCGCGTGCCCCCGTCCGGCACGTGGGCCCGCCGCCGCGCCGACCTGTTCGGCCTGGCGGAGGACTGGGTCGGCCCGCCCGAGGTCACCGTCGACGCCGGCCGGGAGCTGCTGGTGCGCCGGTATCTCGGCGGGTTCGGCCCGGCGCACCGCTCCGAGATCGCCGACTGGGCCGGGCTCAGCGTCGCCGACATCGCCAAGGTCCTCGCCGGCATGGAGCTGCGCCGCTTCCGCGACGAGCGGGGCAGGGAGCTCGTCGACCTGCCGGACCTGCCGCTGCCCGACCCGGAGACGCCGGCGCCGGTGCGGTTCCTGCCCACCTATGACGCGACGCTCCTGGCGCACGCCCGGCGGACCCTCATCCTGCCCGAGGAGCACCGCACGAAGGTGTTCCACGTCCGGATGCCACAGTCGATCGGCACGTTCCTCGTCGACGGGCAGGTCGCCGGCACCTGGACGGTGAGCAAGGCGGGCGTCGTGTCGTGGGAGCCGTTCGCGAAGCTGCCCGTGTCCGTCCGCCGCCAGGTCGACGCCGAAGCCACGGCACTCACGGCGTTCCACACGACATCCCACGCAACGTCATAGCCGCATGACCCAGCGCCGCCCCGCGCCCGTCCACACCCGCCCGCACGAGCCGCCCCCGCGAGCCCGCCCCCCGCGAGCCCGCCCCCCGCGAGGCCGCCCCACGAGCCCGTCCCCCGCGAGCCCGGTCCCGCGAGCCCGGTCCCGGCCGCGTCCACCGTCAGGCCGACGCCGCAGCCGGGCGGTCACGGCCTCCCAACCGACATCCCGCCCGATGTAGTGCGCCACACACCAACACGCCGCTCTGCCCGCCCCACGAACCCCGCCCCGCCCCAAGAGCCCCGCCCGCGAAGCCCGTCCTCGTCCCACCGTCAGACCGACGCCGAAGCCGTGGCGGTCACGACGTTCCAACCGACATCCCACGCGATGTCGTGAGCCACACCGCCACCAGCCGCCCCAGTCCGCGAACCCTGCCCGTCCTCCGTCACGCCGACGCTGAGATCCGAAGCGCGGTCGTGTCCGCGCTGGTGGTGTACGGGTGGCACCACAACTGCCGTGCCGCCGCCCGGCGGCGGGTGGCCGGTGGGCTCCTTTGCGTCGTCTGCGTGGCCTCGTCGGGGTTCTTGATGATCCGGAAGAGTTTGTGCTGCTATGGAGCCTGTTGCGTTTTGGCGGAAAACTGTCTCGTCGACGGTCGTCGCGACCCTCGACGGCTACCGATCGGCCGCGACCGGCTCGCACAG
>NZ_JBEXDG010000013.1:0-203482 GCF_040605635.1 Dactylosporangium sp. NPDC005555 | reverse complement strand
CAATCCTCGGACGCGTTCCGGTACGCTTCACCATGCAGGTGCCCTCCGGGCGGGATGGACAAGGACCCTCGACAAGTCCTATCTTCCCAGCTCAGACGGCACCTGTTCCCATTCGACCCAGCATATGGGCAGCCCTTAACGAAAGACCCGGGCTAGGGCGATCGCATAACCGTTGGGGTCGACCGGGGCCGGCAGTCCTGATCGGTTGGAACGCGGTCAGCTTGCCTTGCGATTGTCATGTGTCAATGGCGATTGGCCAGACGCGGAGGATGTATTGCTCGATCCCGTCGAGTGTGCGCCATGCGGCGATGGATGTTGCTGTGTCAGCGGTCTGGGTGTCGCGTTCGACTTCGGCGGCGCGTGTCTGCATGTCGGTGCGTCCGGTGTGGCCGAGCCGGATGCCGTAGGCGCCTGGGCCCGGGCCGACGGGGATGTCGAGCATGATGTCCGGGATGCCTTCCTCGTAGATGTCGACCTTGACCCGGCCGGTGGGCAGGGTGAGGACGGCCGGGGGCTCCCACTGCCACGGCGGTTCGGCATCGCCAGGTTCGGCGTCGAGTGGTTCAATGCGCAGCAGGGGTCGGCTGAACTGATGTGCGCAGCGGATGAGCATGGCGGGGCCGGCTACGCCGAGGAGGCGTCCGCCGCGGCTGCCGGGGTTGCGGGCAGCGTTCCACGCCGGTTTGTGGGACTCGGGGGTGTTGGCGGAGACGTCTCGGATGAGGAAGACACCCTCACCTGTGGGGATGATCGACTCGACAGCGTCCGGCATGTCGTGTCCCTTTCTCATGGTCCGGTTCGGTGGCGTGGAGAGGGCTTCTCGGCCCTCTCCAGTGTCCCGGGTCGGCATGTCGGGTCTGCATCTCCTTACACCGGCAATTCGCCGATGCGATTCACGATCGTGTTTCGCAGTAGGGCGGTGGGACGAAGCGCGGTCGGTTCGCCGCCCGCAAGGTTCAGCTGGGTTCCGAGGAACTGGCCCGTGTCCGGTTCGAAGATCAACTCCTGTCGGGTGGTGGTGTTGCCCTGTCCGACTGCGACGCCTGCCCGACCGGCCGCGTCGGTGACGCCAGAGCGAACCGTAACCCCCGGCAGTTTGGCCACTGCGAGAAACAGCGAGGCACGTGCCTGCGGTTGGATGTAGCTCTGCTGCAGCAGGTCCGCCGCGGCCGCGAACGCGCTCTGGCTGCCTGCCGCAACGGCTGGGAGGTGCCGCAGGAAGGTCAGCATGCCGTCCGGACCGGTTGGCAGGTTCGCTCGATAGCCGGGTTCCGACTCGCACGGCCGGGTACGCGTGGCGTCGAGACGGCCATCATCGACCCACTCCGACGCCCGGCCGTTACGACAGCCCGGAATCGGAAACTCGAGACGACCGCCCTCGCCGGGCTCGTCGCGCTGCACAAGCCCGTCGACGTCGCCGTTGACCGAACGCCACGACCTGATCAATGTCACCCGCTCAGCATCCGGACCTAGTCCCGGACCCCAAGCCTTGATCTCAACGAACACGAACTGGTCGACCTTCGGCGACAGCGGCGATTCCAGCCGCACGAACGCAGCGGCGCGGGTCAACAGTGCAAGTGCCTCAGGGTTCTCGGCGGGCGCACCGGGAACAGGCCTGACCGCGACAACGGCGATGCCGCCGGCCAGGAGAACTACCACCGCCGCGGCGGCACCGGCGAGCAGCAAGCGTCCGCGCCACCGAGGCGGCGCGGTGCTCAACCCGCTGAACACGCGGTGTCGCGCCCGAAACGGCTCGAGACAGGCCGGCGGATCGAGCGCCTCACCCAATTGCCGCATGACCGTTCCTGTCTTCATGCCCACTCCTCAAAGACGCCAGCCAGTTCACGCGTTCCCAACATCCCCTGCATCTGCCGCCGGGCCCTGTTCAACCGTGATCGCACCGTTCCCACGGGGATCCCGAGTACCTGAGCGACCTCTTCGTACGACATCTCCTGCCACGCGATCAGCGTCAACACATCCCGATCCCGCAGGTTCAGCCCGGCCAGCGCAGCTGCCAGGCGCGCGCGTGCACTCCGCGCCGTCACGTCCTCAGCGATCCGGTCGGCCGGCCCGTCAACCTGGTCGGTTTCAACGGCGCGGGCCAGTGCCATCAGCTGGGAGGTCTCCTTCCGGCGATGCCGCGATACCTCCCTGACCAGGATCCCGAATAGCCACGGCCGGGCGTCACCGCGATTCAGGTCATACCGGGCTCGCTGCCGAAACGCTGCGAGGAACGTCTCGGCCACGACATCCTCGGCAACCTCCGCACCCACCCTGCGACAGGCGTAACGGAACAACATCCCGGAGTGACGCTCGAACAACGCCCCGAACAGTTCAGGGTGCGTGCGGGAACGGCCGATGATCTCGGCATCGCCCAGACTCACCGGTAGCACCACATCACCCAACGATCTGCTCACCCGCATCCAATCCGTCACAGAACCTCGCGCCTACTGTGTATCGCCCGCCCGCACCAAACGAGTTCACGCTCAACCGCAGAAACTTCAACTCGTAAACGGCTGCGGTCCCCGACTGAGGCCGGTCCCCGCCGCCGCTGACCGCACGCATCGCCGCCGAACGGGTAGAGGCCAGCCCCCATGCCACCCTGGCCAACCTCGCCGACCAGATCCAGCAACTGGACCTGCTCAACGCCGGCGACTACCCGCAGGCCGCCGTCCGGACGGTGTTCTCGTGGTCATTTGCGCGCCCGCCGGACGCGCGCAGCCGATCTTGAGCCTGCGCTTGGGGCAGACAGGTCGCGTGGAAAGATCGCTGGTGCTTTGCTTTGTCTCGGGAGGAGCGCGCGGATGGGTTCATCTGCATGGTGGTACATCGTGGACTACCAAGCCGACGTGAACGCTGCGCTCCAGCAATTGCGGCAAGACGTCTATAAGCGGGGTGACTACTATCGGGAGTCCCATGACCCCGACGTCGACATGACGGAAGAGGAGTTCCGAGCGGGTCTCGCGCCGCGCGACACCGACCCGGAGCGCTACGACGCCATCGTTGAGGATTGGTTGGAGCGCAGGGCCAGGTCTACGCCGATCGACCCGGACACGCTCGTCACCGCGCAGCCGCACTCGGGAACCCACTCGATCATTGACATGGTCAATGGTGTGTCGGCCGAGCCGGCATTCGCCACAGTGTCCTCATTGGCTGCCGACAACCTGATCTATACCTTCGGCACGCTGACGCCATCGGCGAGCCAGGTGGAGGCGTGGATGAGTACCAACATCGTCGGCGAACGGGACCGGTGGGTCGGTACGTACATCATCAGCTACCAGGACGGCAGGCCAGCGCACATCCACTTCGGCGGCCACTCGGGAGACTGATCAGCTACGCACTCCATCGCGCAGCTGGGATCCCCACGGCAAGGGACGAGCACCGCGCCCGTCGCGGCATGAGCGCGTATTGCGGCAACGGTCTAACGTCGTGGCGGGAGGTCGATCGTGGCGTTGTTTGTGGCCCCTGCACCGTTGCGCTGTTTGTCGTCGTGAACGGCCGAGGTGATCAGTGGAGACGGCCGAACCGGGGGCTGCTGGCCCTCGCTGTCGTGATGCTCGTTGCGGGGCTGGCGCTTGCTGGCGGGACGCCGATCCTGTTGTCGCGGAACCGTGACAAAGCTGAACGGCTGCGCGCCACTGGAGTGGCCGTCGACGCCTCGATCGTCAGTTGGTCCACGCAGCAGCGCAGTGATGCGGCCGCAGATTACATCAGGCTGACGTACACCTACGACGGCGTGCGGTATTCGTCCCAGACGCGATGCGGCGGCAGCGGCGGGTGTGCCGAACCCCCGGGGTATACGCTGCGGATCTGGGTTGACCCGCGAGACCCCGACGAATTCGTGACCAACGACGGCAACACCGATGACTCGAACCTCGCCACCAGCTACCTCCTTCTACCGGCTGGCTTCATGACACTGGTCGGCGGTCTCGGTATCTGGGTCGCCACAGCGTTCCGATCGATCCCGCGTCGCGGGCACCGGCGAGCGTGAGGCCCGATCAACCGGTCCACCGCCCAACCACGATCAGGTGCGCGCTCATCAAGCAGTTGCGGGACCTGGGCGACCAGCAGGGCGTGACGTTCCGTAGCGATCCTCATTGCGGCAAATCCGTGCGCCGCGGCGTGCCGGGATACTGCATGATCAGCAGTGTGGACATGGACGCGCAGGTCGACCTGGCTGGGCTCACTCCGGTCGAACGGGAACTGCTTCGACTCGGCGTCATGCAGTGGACGCGCTCGGAAGGCAGCAAGGGTGTGGTCGCCGGGCTGCTCGACTATGCCGATCGCTCCGAACTGCGATCGGACGTTGCCCGGCTGGCCGGTCTCATAGCCACGGCGAGCCCGATGTCGCGTCGTGATTGCCGACGACTGCTGCTCGCGACCGAACTCGCCTTCGCGAGCGAAACGCTGGGATGGTCGCGGGACTGGTCGCCCGACACCGGCTTCGCGGACCGCGACACCATCACCGTGCTTCGTTCCATCCAGGAGAAGGTCGCCGGCATCATCCACGGCCGCGACGACCGCGTCGCCGAACTCGGCCCGGCGGTGCAGCCGGCCTGGAGCCCAATCTCCATGGACGCTGACGACGCATACTGGACGCCGTTCCGCCAGCGATTCGATTTCCGGCCCAGCACGCATTCCTGGCCTGCCATCACCGAGCCAGCGCCGTCGGTCACCGTCGACCTCAGCCCCATCTTCGCCGCACGCAACCACCCGGAGTTCACCGCAGGCGTGGCCGCGGTCAACAGCCTCACCCTGCTCGCCCTGACCCGCGTGCTCGAACCCGGCACAAGCCTCGTTGTACTCGACTGGCAGCACCAGACATACCGGTTCTGGCCCCACCGGTTCGCATGCCAGCCGGATCCGCAGTGGCAGACGGACGTCTTCCCCAATGGCGACTACTACATCTTCCTCACCGAAGACATGAGCACCGGCACGTTCGGCCACCCCTGGGAACAGACGCTCTGCGTCTTCGGCGAGCCACTGGTTTCCACCCTGATCCCCATGCTCACCAACTGGCTCCCCGTCAAACGCACCAACCGGTAGAAGAGCGCGACTCGACCAACCGAAAGAGCGGGACGAGCCGCAACACGGCTCAGAACCAACGGCCCGGCCATCGGCACGAACAGTACTGTAACGACCGCCGGCCACAGCCCGCACCTCATGTCAGCGGCATGAGGGTGCGCCGCGGCGTTCCGCAGCCGCCCCGTCAAGACCGGTCTTTGGGAGCGCCGCGCTCCCACCAATCGTGCGGCGGGCGCTCTCTGATCAACGTCGCGACGATCTCCACCTGACCGTAGTTGCAGTACTTCCAGAGTTCCTTCGCGGCTCGCGAATACTGGAACAGCACTCGATCAACGTCGAAGGCGTCCCCTTCGCCTGCGCGGTAACGATCGACAGCCTCGCCAACGCGGGCAACAAGTTCTCCCAGCTCGGCTTCGTAGTACTCAGCGACCACCGACCGCGCGGCTCGTCGCTCCGCCTTGTCCGACACGGACACGACGCTACCCGGAACCGCGGAAACGCAGACGTTGCATCAGATGCAGTTACCCAGATCGCGGCAGATGCGAGCACCCGATCAAGCCGCCACGGCGGAAGCCTGCACAAGGATGTCAGGCGCGTACGATCATGGCGTGAATTCGGAAGAGCCGCTGGACCTGAGCTCGGTCCTGCCGTATGCCAAGGCCGTGACGCCGCCGGGCGGCTCCGAGCTGGGATCGGGGTTGGATCTCGCGCTGGTCAGCCGCCCCTTCGTCGGCTCGCTGGTTACCACGTATGTGGTTGAAGTCGGCGCTGGGCTGCGTTTCGTGTCCGAAGACGAGCTGAACGGCGTGGCGCTCACCGTGGACGAACTGCATGAGCAGGCCGTACGGAACCTCGCCGCGTATGTCGGCCAGCGGCACCTTCGCACGCCCGAATACCACGACATCAGGCCGGTACTGCTCGACGGCAACTTCGAGGTCAGCGTCATGTTGCTGCAGGAGCTGTGGGACTACTTCGAGTCGCAGTTCGGTGAGCGCTCCATTCTGGTCGTCGCGCCTACCAGGGACATCCTCGCCTGTTGCCCGGCGAGCAGTCAGGCTGGGCGTGCGCAGCTGGGCCAACTGATCGACCGTGTCTGGCCAACTGGCGACCATCGGCTCACCCGCGACTTCTATCGGCGAGTCGACGGCAGCTGGCACGTGGACTCATCCGTCTGAGCAGCGTGACCACGCCGGCGGGGTACAGCGAAACACTCAGGCGCCTACAGGGCGTAGACAATGCGGTAATTACCTGATCAGGGCGCTCTGCCGCAGCGCGGCGCTCGACCCGCGGCATGAGCGGACACGTGATCAATGCGATCAGTGGTGTGGGGCGCGCTCGAATCGACGTCCAGCGGCAACACCCGCCCGTTGAGCCGGTCCGTCAGGCCAGCAGAGGCCTGGAGCTGCCGCTGGGTCCGGTTCACCCGGTCAGAGGCCGGCGGCGATGAGGAGGCGGTCCATCTCGGCCGGCGACAAGGCCGGTGACCCGGCCGCCGCCTCCGCGACCCACGCGCTCTCGTCCGCCAGCAGGCCGATCAGCGTCGCCGCCGGCAGCCGCGGATGCCCGGCGACCGACCTGCGCACCACCGGCTCGGGATCGGCCGCCAGGCGCGCCGCAAGGTCCGGTGGCAGGTCGGGGTCGCGCGGCGCGAGCCGGCGCATCCGCGGATCCGGGTCGGTCGCGAGCCGGCGGAGCGTCGCCTGCGGAAACGTGAGCCAGTCGGCGGGACGGTCCGCGGTTCGTTTGACCGGACGGTAGTCGCGGTCGATGCGTTCCGCGGCCGCCGCGTCGACGAGGTGCGGGGCCCGGAAGGCCATGGCCGTGCGGACCGCGCTGTCGTCGTCGTGCAGCAGCCGGTGTACGACGTGCGCGGGCAGCGACGCGCCGGCAGCCGCGGCGGCGGCACGGAAACAGGGGTACGGCGAGTCGACGTGCGGCAGCGGGTCGGCGGTGACCCACGGCAGTTCGAGCATCCACAGCCCGACCTTGCACCTGAAGCCCAGCGCCTGCTCGTGGATCCGGCGCCGCAGCGGCTCGGGGGTGTCCTGCCGGGCGAAGACGGCGATCCGCACCTCCGGTTCCCGATCGTCGCCGAGCCGGTCCCGCACGTCCGCAGGCAGCCACGGATGCCCGGCGAGGGCCTCGCGGACATCGCCGTCCGGGTCACCGGCCAGCCGCCACGCCATCGCCGAGGTCAGGTCCGCGTGCCGGACGGCGCCGGCCCGGGTCACCGGGTCTTCGAGCAGCCCGGCGACGAGGTCGGCGGGCGGGACGGGGTGGGGAAGCCGGCGGAAGTACGTGGAGCAGGCCGCTCCCCGCACCGCGTCGACCGGGTCGGTCAGCAGGCTCCGCCGCACCTCCTCGGGCGCGTCCGTCCACCACTGCGCCAGCGTGGCCCGGACGTCCGGATCGGGGTCGCGGGCCAGCCGGCCGCGAACATCCGCCGGCACGTCGTCGTGCGCGGCGAGGTATTCGCGGACCCGCCTGTCCGGGTCGTCGACCAGCCGAAGGTACAGCTCCCGCGGCGTGCCGCGCCCCGACACGACCAGGGCGGCCCGTACCGCGCCGTCGGGATGCTCGGCGAGCCGCGACCGGACCGTGTCAGGCAGGTGCCGGTTAAGCGCCAGCGAGTGCAGCATCCAATGGTCGTCCGTGGCGATGATGGCCTCGATGGCGTCGCCGGTCAGGTCCGCCCGCGTCGCCACCTCGCCGAAGCCCCGCCGATAGCGCACCAGCCTGAGGACCAGCCCCGGCGGCAGGGCCGGGTTCCCGGCAAGCCCGGCCACGATCGCATCGATGTGCATCGTGTGATCCTTGCACGCTACGCGCGGCTGACGGCGCGACCAGCGGCGGCGATGATGGTGGTCGCGGCGGCGGTCCCGGCCAGTACCGGGGTTCTCGCGGTGCCGACCGGCGGTGACAGGCACGCGCATACGGCCGAGCGCCCGCAGCGGCATGAGCGGATGACCAACGGTCATGCGGGAGCTGCGACCACCTACGCTGCCGGATGCTCGCCGCTTAGAGCGACCGGCAATAGGCGTCCAAGATCCGGACAGGTAGGCATCCCGAAGTAGGAAACAGGCACGAGACATCGATCATCAGAGTTCTCTACGCTCAGTGATCAACGGAGTCTCGTGCCTGCCCTGTCATCATCGTTGCTCGAACCTGTCTTCGTCCAATTCGCCGAGCTGTGGCCCGAACGCCCCGAGTTCGACCCCACCCATCCACTCGGATGCCATCGGCGGCACATCCCCAACCGGGTGGTGTTCGAGCACGTCATCGCCGCTCTCGTACACGGTTCCGGCTACGAGGTCATCGCGACAGCGGGCTGCTCGGACCGCACCATCCGCCGGCGTCTGCACCTCTGGGCAGCCGCCGGACTGGGCGAGCAGATCCACGCACTCGCGCTGGACGCCTACGACCGCATGATCGGCCTCGACCTCGCCGACGTCAGCGCCGACGGCGCCATCACGAAAGCGCCCTGCGGCGGCGACCGAGCCGGCCGGTCTCCGGTCGACCGCGGCAAAGGCAGCATGAAACGCTCGACCGGCGTCGACGGCTACGGCATCCCGCTCGGCATCGTCAGCGCCACCGCCAACCGGCACGACGCGCCGCTGCTGCGGGACACCTTCGAAGCATGCAGCAGCCAGCTGCGACACTGCTGGCCCGAGCAGATCACCGCGCACCTCGACCGCGGGTACGACAGCAAACGCAGCCGCGACCTGCTCAACGAACTCGGCTTCAACGCCGACATCGCCCGCAAGGGCATGCCCGCCCCGATCCAGGCCGGCAAGCGATGGGTGGTCGAACGGACAAACGCATGGATGAACGACTTCGGCAAGATCCGCCGCTGCACCGACCACAACGCCAAAATCATCGACTTCTACCTGTACCTGGCAGCCGCAATCGTCACAATCCGTCAACTCATCCAACGCGCCCGAACGCTCTACCGCTAGGACACCCGCCCCACCACACGCCGACTCAAGTGACACCTACTGCCGGTCGCTCTTAGTTCGCTCCGTTGAATCCGCCCAAGACCGCGATGCCGACCACGCTGCACCACACGATCATGAACAATCCGTAGAGCACGCTCAGGATCCAGCCAGCAATGACACCCACGTTGGCCAGTTCGATCCCGCGTTCTCCGCTCTGCGCGATCTGCTCCTTGGCCTTACGCCCGAAGTAGATCCCTAGAGGCGGGAAGACGACGAAGGCGAACACGGCAGCGAGGATGGCGTACGTGTTCACGGGCGGAAGCGGGACGTACTGGAACTTCGGTGGTTCGGTCATTTGCCCGTCAGCTCCCGCAGGACGATCACACCATCATGGCCCGAGCAGTATCGCAGCCCTTTGATCACCTGGACATCGTTCTTTCGGTACGGCACTACATCTCCAGCCAATCCGAGGACCTGCCAAGATCACCCGCGACGTCGACCACTTCAGCCGCGGCCAGTGCGCGGTACATCCTCAATTCGGTACGACCGCGCGGACGATCCGGGGACTTTGCCGCCGGACGGGCGTACGGAGCGTGACGATCACCGTGGGCCTCCGGCGCTCGACCGGCGGCTATGAGTCACATCGATGGTTACGTCGTCGGTGCACCGTTGCGGTGGTGATCTGTTTCTGACGGCATCGGATCGTTGCTGTGCGTGATGCCGAACCACACCCGTGTGCGCTGACTGGCCAGGACAACGAGGTAGACCGCGGGCCAGATGAGGTCCCGGGCCGCGGTGGTGTCATGCATCGACGCCGCGCTCAGCAGCAGATACGCGGCGTTGGCGCTGTGGAGGGCTACCAGGATCCACCACCCCCATGCCTTCGCGTGCGACACCGTCCAGGCGAGGGTCAGGTAGACCGGGCTGAGGATCACGTAGGTCCACGGCGGTAGGCCATCGAACGGGCCCACATCGGAGACGGCGGCGAAGAACGGCACGCAGATGCCACCGATCAGGAGCAGTACCGCCAGCACGGTAACGCGCCGCGGCCGTGCGGTCGGTCGCCGGCGCGTCGCGTCATCCGAGGAGTCGATCACGCGTGGCATTCAACCAGAACCGACGGTGCAGCGGCAGGCCCGTCGTTGGTGTCCGCTGCGCGACCGCACATCGGCATGTCCGCGAGTCTGGCGGCCAACTCCCGATGACGTTCCGTAGCGAGCTGATCGCGGCATGTGCGGATGCCATGATCGTCGCGGACACTGCGATCTCACACGCACTTAGCGAACTGGAAAGCCACTCGGTTGCGGCGGTCTCGGTGACCACAGCAAGTCTTGAGGAGCCGGCATGTATATCCCGAGCCGTCGGAACCGGCGTGCGCTGCGCGGCTGGCTGCTGGTCGGTGCCGTCTGCTGCACGGCGGCCGCGCTTGGCTTTGGATGGGTTGCCTTCGACGAGGCGCGGGGAGGTACGGTCGATGCCGAGGTGGTCGGCATCCAACACGGCTCCTCGGGTCGGCGGGTTTACGACGTCCGGTTCGAGGTGGCTGGGCGGATCTGCTCGGCCCAGGTGGACTCCGGCTCCAACCCGCTGCCGCGTGACGTACACATCGGTGGGCTCTCACGGCTGCGGTACTCGGCGTCAAGTCCGTGCACTACGGTGCGTGAGACCACCAGCCCTGGGCCTGGACCGGTCCCGATCTTCATCGCGGTTGTCGCGATCGGGTTGTGGGCGGCGGTGTGGCGGCTCCGGCCGGGCCCGAACACGCCGATGTCACACCACGGTCCCGCGTCGGGGCCGGGCGGGGCACCCTAGCAACCACATATTCCCAGGTCTAATCAGGAGTCGGTGTGACGGCGGCATCCACGGCGCCGGGTCGGCTCGCCGAGCGGCGACGCGAACCTCCGAAGACCGACTCCGCGAGTGAATGGCCGGGCGAGCGCGCGCATCGCGGCATGTCCGGACGCCATGATCGCCCTCACGAAGATCCGTTTGGGCGGCCTGGATTTCCTCATGTCAACGTCTTCCAACTTTGATCCACGCCGAGGCAAGCGATCAGACTGGTCGCAGACGCGTTGAGAAAAGAGCTGGAAGTGATACGGCGGATGCTGTACGTCGACGGCGCCGATGCGGACGAACTCGTCGCTGCACGCGCGCAGCGCCTGCACCGCCTCGGCAAACCCGACTTCCGGGGTACCTCGTCGCTGGATCAGCCGCAGTCGCCACGCATAGATCTCAACAAGTGCAGAGACCTGCGTGTCCTCGTCCCAGACTCGAACATCGGCGCCCAGCAGCACAGCATCTCGGCACGCGGCGAACGCCTCGCCGTCGCGGTCCAGGAGGCGAACGAGATGATCGCGATCCACCAACCCAAACTACCGAGCCCATGGCCGGTACGGTCGTACCAGCGGTCAGCAGCGGCTACTTATGAGCGTGCCCGGCGCCGGGCCCTTGACGCCGCGGAGCGATGCACCCGGATGCCGGGCGACGTCGACTCAGCGGGCGGGTACGGGCTCGGGCGACGGCCGCCACTCTCGCCTGATCAGCCCGTAGACCCACGGGCCGGAGACCTCGCCGTTCACGACGCAGTCCTCTCGTAACGTCCCTTCACGCACGAACCCGAGCTTCTCCAGCACCGGGCCGACGCCACGTTGCGCGTGTCGGTCTCGGCCTGGACGCGATTCAGGTCCAGCGTGTCGAACGCCCACCGCAGCAACGCGCGCGGCCGCCGTCGCGTAGCCGTGGCCCCACGCGGCATCGTGGAAGCAGTAGCCGAGCGATGCACTGCGGTACTCCGGATCAACCGGCTCAGGCCGCACCACCCGAGGAACGCCCCGTCGGCGCCGCGATCGACGGCCAGCCGCGTCCCGGTGCCCTCCTCGCCATCTCCCGGCAAGCCGCGATGAACCGCTCGGCGCGCCCGCGTTCGCTCCACGGCGGCGCGTCCCAGTACCGCAGCACATAGCCGTTGCTGTGCAGCGCGAAGAGGTCATCGGCATCCGCGTCGTCGAACGGGCGCAGTGTCAGGCGGGCGGTGGGCAACGTGGGGGTCGGCAGCGACATAGGCGTCCCGTTCTCTCCTGCGATTGGGTGGGCCAACCAACCAGACATTCGGTGCCGACCACCCGCAAGGGATTTCCGAACGCCCGTAGAGGGCAGACTGGGAGGCGTGGACGATCAGGGGCGGGCGACATTCGTGCTGCATGAGCACGCCAAACCGCGGCACCACTTCGACCTGCGCTTAGAGGACGACGGCGTCCTGCGCTCGTGGGCGGTGCCCCGTGGCCTGCCGGACGACCCGAGGCACAACCGCCTGGCGGTCGCGGTACCGGACCACGACCTCGAGCACCTGACCTACACCGACGCCGACAAGTCGATCGCCGACATCGGCTGGTGGCAGGAGGTGGACCGCAACGACAAGCGCATCGTCTTCACACTGCACGGCCGGGGCGCCCCGCGAACGTACGCGCTGATCAGAACGGACTCGGACTGGCTGCTGCACCTCATGAAGGACTAGCGACCGGTTCGAACTGAGTGGACCCGCCGTCCGTCGTCGGCGTGGCGAGCGCGATCCGCCCGATCGGGCCGGACGGTGCACCGTCCGGCCCGATCGGGGCGCAGAACCACTCCGGCTTCGTGCCGGAGATCCGGGGTTCAGCTGCAGGTGGAGCCGTTGAGCTTGAAGCCGGTGGGGGCGCCGGCGTTGCCGGTGTGGTTGGCCTGGTAGCCGATGGTGGCGGAGGCGCCCGGGGCGAGCGTGCCGTTGTAGCTGACGTTGGTCGCGGTCACCGTGCCGTTGGACGGGGAGTAGGTGGCGCTCCAGCCGCCGGTGATGGTCTGCCCGGAGGGCAGGGTGAAGACCAGGTTCCAGCCGTTGATGGCGGTGCTGCCCGTGTTGGTGATCGTGATGTTGTTGGTCAGGCCGGTGTTCCAGGCGCTGACCGCGTTCACGACCCGGCAGGTGCCGGTACCGCCCGGGCTGCTCTTTGAGGGCGAGGGCGACGGCGATCCGGGCGTCTTGGACGGCGACGGTGAGACGGGCGGGGTGGTGGGAGGCGTGCCGCCGGCGGCGGTGATGATGGCGCTGATGATGCCCTGCTGGGTCACCGTGTTGGAGCTGCGGTTGAACAGGCCGAGCCCGTACTGGCCGTTGTAGCCGTTGTCCCAGTAGGCGCTCGCCCCGCCGTACTTCTTCGCGGTGGCGACCACTGCCTTGGCGAAGTTCGCACGGTAGGTGTTGTTCGCCGCGTCGGCCGACGTCTTGTCGACCGAGCCGTACTCACCGACGAAGAACGGATATCCCTTGGTGACGAAGTTGTCATACATCTTCTTCAGCGTTTGGTCCATATAGTCTTCCTGGCCCCAGGTCGACTTCTTGGCCGGGTTGGTCGCGGCCGCACCCCACTGCGTGATGTTGCCGTCCTCCTGACCCGCGAAGTCCCACGGGTCGTAGTAGTGCACGGAGATCATGAGTCGCTGCTCGCCGCTTGGAATGGAGGACGACCGATAGGTGTCGGTGGGCAGCGAGAAGCCATAACTGCCCGTCGTGTACTCGATGTTGGTGTTCCAGCCCGGAATGAGCAACCATCGCGACGCGTTGGTGCCGCCGGTTCGCCGAACGGTGTCGACGAAGATCTGGTTGTAGGCGACGATGTTCGAGTAGCACGGCTGGCTGGGGTTGCCGTACTGCCCGTCGAACTCCTCGTTCATCGACTCGAAGATCAGGTGATCGTTGTAGCTCGCGAACTTCGTCGCGACCTGCTGCCACACCTTCTGGTACTTGGCCTTGATCGTGGTCTGGTCCGACGCGTCGCAGACCAGCCAGGAGCCGGTCACGCTCTTGTAGCCGTCGCCGTGCATGTTGATCAGCACGTACAGGCCGGAGTTGTAGGCGTAGTTGACGACCTCCTGGACCCGGCTCAACCAGGCCGAGTCGACGGTGTAGTTCGGGGCGGCCCCGATCTTTCCCAGGTACGACACGGGGATGCGGATCGTCTTGAAGCCCGATGCCTTCACCCGGTCGATGAGGGCCTGGGTGATGACCGGGTTGCCCCAGGCCGTCTCGCTGGGAATGCCATTGGCGTTGGCCTCCAGCTGATTGCCGAGGTTCCACCCGGCGCCCATGTCGGCGACCAGTTGGGGAGCGGTCAGCTGCACCGCGGCGTTGGCCACGGTCGACCTCGCCACGCCGTACACGGCTCCGGTGAGGGCCAGGGCGGCGGCAAAGACTGCGAGCCCGGCCCTCCTAACTCTCGAACTCATGAGGCTTCCTCTCGTACGGTCTCGAGCGCCGGACGTGGCGGCGTCTCCGGTCCGAACCTGGCGAGGAGTGTTGCCACGGCCGCGACGGGTGTCAATCGATGCGCTTCGACGAACATGTTCGTTAGGCCGCCGCGGGCCGCTGAACAGCCGGTTTGCCGCCGACGGCCGCGAAACCGGCTCTGCATCTTTCGGAAATTGTCGACAATCCTGGTTGCCTGACCGGCGGGCGGGCCGCCGCCACTCGGCCGTCGCTGCGGTCAGCTGGCGCGAGGGTGCCAGCGGACCGTCCGGCGCCGCACTAAAGTCCCGCGCCATGGGGCACGAGCGGCAGGCGGCGCTCAGCGCCCGTCGATGTCGGGCGGCACCTCGATCGCGGCACGGAAGCGGCGGCGGCGCACGGTGGGCACGCTTGCCTCGGCGGCGACGATCTGTGGGTCGCGGAACGCCGGGGAGCGTAGGAGCGAGTGATGGAACTCCGTTTCGCCGCCGCAGCCGAGTTCGCCGAAGTCGCCGCCGCGGACTTCGGTGCGGACGCTGGTGAGTTCCGGCCAATACATGTCGCCCAGCCGCAGCCCGGTCGGGGTTTCCTCGTCCTGAGGGGCGGGCATGCGGTCGCCCCAGGCGAACAGGGTGCCGCGCCCGAGGCCGTGGGCGTACTCCCACTCGTCCGGTGTGAGCAGCCGTTCACCGGCCAGTGCCAAGTCCGTGACGACCTCGTCGTAGGTGGCTGGCCCGGCCGTGAAGCAGCGCCGGATCGCGCCGGTGAATGGGTCGAGTTCGACGCGGGCGTACACCCGGCTGTCGTCATCGTCGGCGCACGCATCGCCGTACATGCCGATGACGCCCCGTGCCGGGGGACCGTGCCGCTGTAGGTGTTCGCGCACGATCGGATGGTCCGGCAGGACTTCGGCGACGCCGGCCTGGACGGCCTCTGCCGCCACCAGCAGCGCCGGCAGCGCGACGGTGCGCGTGCGGTGACCCGGGCGGCCACATGGGCACGCACGGTGTCGGCATCCCAAGATGCCGTCTCTGCCCGGCGGGTCATGACTCGGCGGGTCACCGCCGGCATCTCGAACAGGCCGAGCTGGCCCGGGAGCGGGCCGGTCGCGGTGGGTCGCTCGGGCGGCTGGTCGCGCCACGAGCGCAGCGCGTCGTAGTCGCCGAAGAACGACCGCACCTCGTGGTCGGTCGGTTCGAACCGATTGGCATCGAAGCCGAGCCGTGCCGGTCCACCGGGCACGAGAACGAACTCGGTGCCGTCCACGGCGATCCGGGCGACCCGCAGCGCCAGCGCGTGCGAGCGCGGCCACCGCACTCCGAGCGACTCGCCGCCGACCGCCCGGCCGATCGCCCAGCTCAACAAGATCGACAGCAGCGTCGGGCTGAGCGCCACCAAGCGCGCCGAACTGCGCCCACATCCTGCTGTGCTGGCTGGCGCTGCTACTCATCCGCGTCGCCGAAACCACCACCGGCCACACCTGGGCCAAGATCCGCGCCGACGTCGAGCGGCTGCACATCGGCGTGTTCACCGCCCCCGCCGGCGCCTTCTGCCAGCGCACGGAACTGTCCCAGCCCCAGAAGGCCCTGTTCGCCAAGCTGAAGGTCGCTGAGCCGCCCCGCGTCATCGACACGACCCCGCACCCGCCTGACCAGCACGAACACCACGGCCTAGTGACACGCCATGCCACCGGTCCCACCCGCGTTTACCCAGCTCAAGGCCCAAATTCGCGGACTATGTCGAAGCGAAGCTGCGAACGCAGGCGAAGCCACAGA
Organism: Dactylosporangium sp. NPDC005555; assembly: GCF_040605635.1. Classification (NCBI taxonomy): domain Bacteria; kingdom Bacillati; phylum Actinomycetota; class Actinomycetes; order Micromonosporales; family Micromonosporaceae; genus Dactylosporangium; species Dactylosporangium sp. NPDC005555. The sequence goes on along the minus strand of NZ_JBEXDG010000013.1, from coordinate 187,490 downwards.
GGCTATTTACCGAGTGTGACCGCCGTGGTCGAGGACGAGCACGGTCGGCGGCATAGCGCGCACGTGATCTTGGATTGAAGCCCAGTTGCCACCGCCGGGGCGGTGAGGTTGGCGCACGGACGATCGGGATGGCGGGAGAGCCGGGAGATGACCTTAACGAACTGGCTGTATCTTGGCGACGAGCTTGATCTTCACCTGGTGCTCAGGGAATGCGGGCCAGGTTGTGCCGGCCTACCGCCCGACGAGCGCGTCCCCGAGTTCTCACGGACGAACGCTGATGATCGTCTTCCCCCTGCGTCGCTCGGTCGGATTGAGGGCGGCGACGGCATCGTCGAGGGTTGCGACGTTGCCGATGTTTGTCCGCAGTCGTCGGTCCCGCACCCGCTGGACGATCTCACACAGTTGGGTGCGGTCGGACTCGACAACAAAGTCGATCGCCAGGCCGTCGGCTGGCCGCGCTTCGGGCGGTCCGACGACGGTCACCAATGTTCCTCCGGCGCGAACCAGGCCCGCGGACCGATTCTGGATGTCGCCGCCAATGACATCGAACACCAGATCGACGCGGCCGACGTCTTCCAGGACGTCGTTGTCGAGGTCGACGAACTCCTGCGCGCCGAAGTCGAGCACCTTCTGATGGTCGGCAGCGCGCCCCGTACCGATGACATACGCGCCCGCCTCACGCGCGAGTTGCGTCACCATCGTTCCGACGGCGCCGGCCGCGCCGTGCGCGAGGACACTCTGCCCCGCCTGAAGGCGGCCGTGCTCGAACAGCCCTTGCCACGCGGTCAGGCCCGAGATTGGCAGGCTCGCGCCCACCGTGAAGTCGACGTCGCCCGGCAGCGGCGCGAGGTTGCGTGCCTCGACGGCCACATACTCCGCCAGGGTGCCGTCGCGATGCCAGTCCGTGAGGCCGAACACCCGCTGTCCCACCGACAGACCGGTCGTGCCGTACCCGAGAGCGGTGACCACTCCGGCCAACTCGTGCCCGGGGATCGACGGTGTTCGGTCACGGTCGACGCGATCGGTCCAGGTCGACGGCCACGCCATCTCAGTCGGGACGAACCCCGACGCATGAACCTCAACGACGACATCGTTTACCGCTGCCGGCGGCTCGGGCCGCTCCACCAACGTCATCCCGGCCGTTCCCGCAGCCTGGTCCGTCACCACGATCGCCCTCATCCGACACCTGCCTTTGCCCACTCCTCGCCTGCACGGCAATTTCGGTTCACCAGTGTTGCTGGCACCAGACCCCGGCGTGAGAACTGTCCGGACACGTAGATCGTGTCACCATGCCGCACGGCCTGTGCCGACCAGCCATGATCACGCCCGGCGTTTCACCCAGATCGCGGACCAGTCCAATCCTGACTGCCGTCTCATCGTCGCGTCGTCTCGTGTGCTGGGCGCTTTGCTCAGCCTCCCGCCCCGTGTTGGCTTGATAGGCGTTCATGTCGGCGACTGTGCTACTCATCAGGATCGTGATGCCCACGAGAAGGACCGGCGGGGAGAGATCGTCCACGGCGCGAAATATGGCATCGACATCTCGGCGGGGCGCTGCACCTGGAACCGCCCGCCGACCCGCGACAGCACAAGCAGTGACGACTCGTGCGCGGATGGGGCGCTTGGTCGCGGCGCACAGGGAAGCTGAGTCGGTTACCAAGCTGCAGGTCGAGGCGCCGGTCGCGGCCTCTTTTCTAGGCGCCGGCGCCCCCGTCGACCGGCACGATCGCGCCGGTCACCATCGCGGCCCGGTCGCTGAGCAGCCAAGCGGCCACCTCGGCGACCTCACGCGGCTCGGCCATACGGCCCAGGGGCACCGCCGCGTTGATCCGGTCCTTCACGCCGGGCGACGCCGCCTCCCACGCGTCGATCATCTCGGTGGCGGTGCCACCCGGTGTGATGCCGTTGACCCGCACCCCTTGCCGCGCCCAGGTCACGGCGGCGGTCTCGGTGAGGCTGTTCAAGGCGCGCTTCATCGCCCCGTACGCCGGCAGCTCCGGATTCGCGCGGCGGCTACCGATGCTCGACGTGTTCACGATCGCGCCGCCGCCGTGGCGGGTCATCAAAGCGAACTCGGCGTTCATCGCCGTCCAGTGCGCGCGGAAGTTCACCGCGAACTGCCGGTCGACGTCCTCGTCGCTGGTCGCGTCGAGTGGCCCGGGATGTTGGATCGCCGCGCCGTTGTTGAATGCTCCGTCGAGCCGGCCGTGCAACTCGGCCACCCGGTCGATGCCGGCGCGGATGCTCGTGCTGTCGGCGAGGTCCAGGGCGACCGCGTCGGCCACTCCGCCCTCGACGCGGATCTGCTTGACGAGGCTGTTCAGGGCGTCGAGGCCACGCGAGGCGAGCACGACCGCGGCACCCTCCTGGGCGAACAGCCGGGCCGCGGCAGCGCCGATGCCGCGGCTCGCGCCGGTGATGAACACGACCTTGCCGCTCAGCAGGCCGATCGGGGTCGAAACGATGTCATTGGTCATGCGGTCAGCCTGGCTCGGTGCCGGCCCCGCATTCAGGTACAGCCGGTACCAGAATGGCCGGGACACGGACGGGCAGACTGGGAGGCATGGACAAGCAGGAACTCGGGGCGTTCCTCCGCAGCCGCCGCGAACGGCTCCACCCGCTCGACGTGGGCCTGCCCGCCGGGCCGCGGCGGCGGACCCCGGGCCTGCGCCGCGAGGAGGTCGCGGTCCTCGCCCACATCTCCACCGAGTACTACCTGCGCCTCGAACAGGGCCGGGCGCCACGCCCGTCGGCCCAGGTCCTGGCCGCCGTCGCCGGCGCGCTGCGGCTCACCGACGCCGAGTCCGGCCACCTGCACGTGCTCGCCGGCACCGCGCCCGCCCGTAGCGGGCTGCACCACCGCGAGGTACGCCCGAGCATCCTCGCCCTGCTCGACCGGCTGCCGCAGACCGCCGCGTTCGTGACCTCCGCGATGTTCGAGGTGCTCGCCTGGAACGACCTGACGGCCGCGCTGATGGAAGACTTCGGCACGCTCAGCGTCCGCGACCGTAACCTCGCCCGCCGGGCGTTCCTCGAATCGCCGCACGACGGCATGCCGCTGTACGGGATCTCCGACGCCACCGAGTTCCGCCACCACGTCGTGCAGAAGCTGCGCGCCACCGCAGCACGCTACCCGCGTGACCCACTGGTGACCGAACTGGTCGACGACCTGCGCCAGAGCAGCCGCGAGTTCGCGCGGTTGTGGGACCGCTACGACGTGCAGGCCGCGCCGATGCTCACCAAAACCTTCCACCATCCGGTCGTCGGCGAGATCACCGTCAACTGCGACGCACTCACCCTCGACGACAGCGACCAGCACCTCGTGCTGTACAGCGCACCCCCGGGCTCACGCGATGCGCAGGCGCTGGCCCTGCTCAACGTGATCGGCGCCGACTACGCGGCCGCACGCGACCCACGCTAACCGGCGTCGCCAACTCCGTTCCGGTGACGACGACCGTATGGTCGCGCGCCCGCGCCGCGCCTACCCTCAAGATCACTTCACCCAAACGGGACAGGAACGGGATCCCAGATGGGCCCAGCGCGACGCCCATGACGGGCACCGCGCCCGATCGGCGGCAGATGAGGGCACTCAATTTGGTTCACGCAGCGTCGGGAGGTTCTGGTTGGAGGGCAGCTCCCTGGAGACCTTGAAGGTAGGACTCGTGTAGCTGTTTCGAGCAGTTCTGGTATGGCGACAATGTCGGCCGCCCGCCGCCCGCCGCCCCGCGCGTGGCGCACTGAGCCGGGCGTTGGGCGGGTATCAGTGTGTGTCTGACGGGTATGTATGTGGTGTGGTGTGGTGCAATCGGCGGCCACGGTCTGTTCTCGGCGCTGACCCAACTGTCCGGTCGCCAGCGAGGACGGTGGAGAGGTGTTCGCGTTGTTCGGGTGGTTGCCGGTTACGCTGACCCGACAACCGGCGATCATGGAGTGTGTTCGGGATGGCATTGTCAGAGCTGGCCGCGGTGGAAGCGGCGTATCAGGTGTTGCATCCGCTGGACGCTGCCGGCCGTCGGCGGGCGTTGCAGTGGCTGTCCGACGCGTTGGGCGCCGAAGGGCCGCTGCCAGAATCCGCGCCCGGGACTGCCACGTCGGCGGAGCGGACCGGCGGGGACCGTGGGCCGGAACACGCACCCGCCACCAAGTCGGCGTCGACGCGCACGTCGCGACGACGTGCCACCGCCGAGGCCACCGAGGCCACGGCGGTGCAGAGCCCGGCGGCGCAGAGCCCGGCGGGCCGCCCACGGCGGGTCCGGGCGGCCAGACAGGCCGCCGCGCCGGTGGAGACCCGGGAGCGGGCGTATCGGCGGATGCCACCCGCTGAAGAGGTGATGGCCGCCTACCAGCAGGTCGGCAGCATCAGTGGACTCGCCGAACATTTCAACGTTCCCGGACACACCGCGCAGGGCTGGGCCCGGCAACTGCGCAAGCAGGGCCACGCCATCGGCCGGGCCACCTGAACCACACCATAAAAGTCAGCAGACTCCGTCGGCTGCAGCGTCCGGGGTCCGCGAGCGCGCAGACGCTGACGGTTGATCTTCCCCGCGCACCGCAATCCAACCAGCGGCATGAGCGGATGTCCGGAGGAGCGATGCGGCGTACGAGAAACTGCGTTCGTGACCAATATAACCCAGGTCTCCTTGCGTGACCTCCGGCAGTCCCTGACGCTGCTGCTCGACGCCGTCGAACGGCAGTATGGTCAGACCGTCGACCTGAACGCGGACTACTACTGGACGATCGGCGTGTGGGACGCATTCCGCTTGGACGGCGCCGACCGACCGGAGCCCACCCTGGGCCAATTGACCGACGACATCCAGTCGATGCGAGAGGTCCTGGAGGCGGCACGGGACGAACCGGCAGCCGTCTGGCACGACCTAGCCCATGTCGTCGGCATCCTCAACCGGCTCGCCGCACTCGACCTGCCTCGCCAGGGCGGCTGCGACTCATGACACGACCGTCGACGAACGACAGTGCGCGGATCGCGGCATGAGCGCGTGCCCGCTCCAGGCCGGAACCGTGAGAACGCAACGCCTCGCTCGAATTCACTAGCGTCAGCCATTCGCACTGCGAAATTGAACCGCGCCGGCGCTGACTGAGACGCGTGATCCGAGGCTGTTCCTGTTGGTCAACACAGGAGACAAATTGGCAGCCGACGGTAGCGGTCTGTGCCATATGCCCGGATTCGCATGATCAACCGGAACTCATTATCAACAGGTCCGGGCGCTGGGCCGACCATCGCAGTACGGACCGAACGGGCCGAGGCCCGTCCGACCTGCGGAAATGGGCTGTTTCAGCTCTCGTTGATGCGCTCGGATGGGGGTCGGCGTGGCAACCGTGGCTGTCCGAGTGTGACCCCGTCCGTCAGAATGTTGGCATGACGGAAGATCCGGGAGAGCCATGGTCGTTTGCCGCAGCCCGCACGCCTGGGGTCTACGCGCTGGCACGCCGTCTCGAGGACGACCGGGTGGATCATGCGGGGACGCCCCTCAACGATCACGCACTGTGTGGCGTCACTGGTATTGCTGTGTGCCGGTCGGTGTTCGATCCGAACGTGCCCAATGTGTGTCCCGAGTGCCGAGAGGAAGCCGCGAGGACCCCGCCCGAGCCGGAACCGTCCGGCCAGGAGCGACTTCACGACATGCTGGAGCCGGCCGAGGGGCCGCTGCGGGACGAGCTGCGCCGACTGTTGCGAGGCGGGGCACGTGTCGGCCCCTGGAGAGGCGGACACGCGCAGACTCTTGCCGGAGACGTGGTGTTCGACCGGATCATCGAAGGCGCCGACGCGATACGAAAGGCGCTGGCCGCCGCAGCTTCGGTCGAACTTATATGGGCCAGGGGAGGCGGCCGGAACTTCCTGGTGGTCGTTCCCCACGGGGTCGGCTCCCCAGCTGTGGCCGTCCAGCTCCCTGACCCTGACTAACAAAGTGGGAGGTTGGTCAGTCGGGAGCCTTCCCCCACCCATGGTCACGTGCGCGCACATCGGCATGAGCGAGCGCAAGCGGTGAGTTGACCTCGCGCGGTGCATCGCCGGGCGAAGACCCGCGCTGCAGCCAGTTACGGCTGCGGGTTGTCTTCGCCGCTGCCGGCCGGCGGATCGCTGGCTCCAGTGAGGTGCGGATAGAACAGGTCGAGAGCCGCGTGCTGCCCGGGGAACATTGCGGCGAGCCGCTCCAACCGGCGCGGAAGCACGGGGACAACTACAGACGGGTTATCGGCAGCCACCGCCGGCTCGAGGCGATCCAACGCTTCGTAATATCCGCCGTCGTCGCCGGTGACCTGTCTCCAGGCTCGCAGCGGAGCGAACTGGAAGTCCTCGGTCAGCAACACGCTGATGTTGACTGCGCCCGCCGCGACCCCCTCGACCGCTGGGTGTTCGGCAAGGTTGTCGGGGTCGGTCAGGGCACGTTCGTACCATTTTCGACCGAGGCCAACGACCCCGGCGCAAAAGTCGCTGAACGAGTCGTCGCCACAGCCGTTGTGGATCAAGAATGCAGCCATGAACAGGTCGTCACGAGCAGCGTGATACTGCATGAAATCGAACTGGACCTCAAACTCTACGATCTCGGTCAGCGGTAGCCGGACCAGCTGGTCGAGCAGAGCGGCCCCAAGCCTCTCGTCGAGGTTGTTCCAGTCGGTCCCTGCCTCCGACCGCGCCGCCTCGACAATCTCCCAGCACCGCTCCGCATCCATTGCCGGATTCAAGCACGGGACATCCGCCCAACCAAGACCTTGATCCATCCGACGGCGGGGTTCCTACGCGGAGACGCGCTCACGGCGGCATGAGCGCGCAGCCGATCAAGTAGTCGCAGCAGCCACCCTACGGCGAACGGCACGCTCGTCGACCGATGACCGCAGCTTCCGCTCGTTTGGGTCAGTGCGGCGGGGAGACCAGCGCTGTTTCGTAGGCGATGATCACCAGGTGGACCCGGTCGCGGGCGTTGAGCTTGGCCAGCAGACGGGTGACGTACGACTTGGCGGTCGCGACGCTGATGCCCAGTTGTGCGGCGATCTCCTGGTTGGTCAGGCCGCTGCCGACCAGGCCGAGGACCTGTCGTTCCCGGTCGGTGATTCCGCCCAGCGAGCGGGGCTGGGTGGACTTCACAACAGGTCGTTGGACGAACTCGTTGATCAGGCGTCGGGTCACACCGGGAGCGATCAACGCGTCGCCGGACGCGACGATCCGGACCGCCGCGAGGATGTCGTGCACGGCCATGTCCTTGACCAGGAACCCGGAAGCGCCGGCGTGGAGGGCTCCATAGACGCTCTCGTCGTCGTCGAAGGTCGTCAGCACGAGCACCCGCGCGTTCGTGGGACCTTGGGTGATGCGGCGGGTCGCTTCGATGCCGTCCATGCCGGGCATGCGTAAATCCATCATCACCACGTCGGGACGCAGCCGCTCGGTCAGCCGGACGGCGTCCGCGCCGGTGCCGGCCTCACTGGCGACCTCCATGTCTTCGGCGCTGGTGATGGACGTCTGCAGGGCCGCGCGGATGAGCGGCTGATCGTCGGCGACGATCACGCGGATGGTCATCCGCGCTCCATGAGGAGGGGTAGGCGGGCCGCGACCCGGAATCCGCCCTCCGGACGTGGCCCGGCGGCGAAGTCACCGTGCAACAGTCCGACGCGTTCCTGCATGCCGATGAGGCCATGGCCGGTGCCGGTGGTGCCGTCGGAGCCGCTGCCGTCGTCGAGAACCTCGATCGCGACGCTGTCGGTCTGGTAGGTGATCGAGATCTGGCAGGACCGGGCTCCGGAGTGGCGCACCACGTTCGTGATCGCCTCTTGGACGATCCGGTACGCCGAGACGTCGACCTCCGGCGTGAGCGGACGACGCGCACCCTGCCAACGCAGATCGACCTGCACTCCGGCGGCACCGGCCACCGCTGCCAGTTGGTCGACGTCGGCGAGCCCCGGCGCCGGGCACGATGCAGCGCGGTCGGTCTCCCGCAGGGCCACCAGCATCCGTCGCAGGCCAGCGAGTGTTTCGCGACTGGCGGTCTCGATGCTGCGCATCGCCTGGCGTACCACCGCTGGCTGCGTGTCGATGACGAGATTCGCCGAGCCGGCCTGCAGGGCAACGATGCCGATGTTGTGCGCGATGATGTCGTGCAGGTCCCGCGCGATCCGCAGCCGCTCGGCATTGACTGCCTCGACCGCGGCCCGCTCCTGCAACGTCCAGGCGTGCTCACGCCGCTGGTACACCGAGCGGCCGATCAGCCAAGCGACCACCGCCGCGAACACCACCAGCAACTGCTCGGTGATCGCGACACCAAACCCTGACACGATACGGACGACGAGGTAGCCGGCGAAGAGCCCGACGGCCACGAACGCGCCCGTGACGGCGTCGTGCCGGGGCCGGGTTGCCGCCAGGAAGCCCAACGCCACGTCGAAGGCGAGAAACTGCGCCAGCGGGGCGTCGGCCGGACCGCCGACCAATGCGGCGGCGACCCCAGCCGTCAGCAGCAGCGCGAGCGCCGCCATCGGCTGCCGTCGCAGCACTGCCGCGCCGGTCAACGCCGTGACCGTCGCCGCACCTACTACCAGCCACGTCAGACCCGAACGGGGCAGCGGCGACCCCAGCGGCCCCGGTAGGCGCAACGCCATCAGGAACGTGTACGCCATAGCCGTACACCAGCTCAACGCGGTCCACGCACCCGGCGACAGCCCTCTCCACCACGACGGCTGCTGTACGGGCGACATGTCTCGGATCGTAGACGCCGGCCCGGTCGACGTCGTCCGACCACGGGTGGACACCCCCGGGTGATCCGTCGCGGCCGGACTGTAAACCGTGGCTGATATGCACGGCCCCGCGTTCCGAGCAGCATCGGTGGCGTGATTGAAGCCCTTGAGCTGACCAAACGCTACGGCCGCACCACCGCCATCCACGGCCTCACCTTCACAGTCCGCCCCGGCCACGTCACCGGGTTCCTCGGACCGAACGGTGCCGGCAAGAGCACCACGCTGCGGATGATCCTCGGACTGCACACGCCGACCAGCGGCGACGTCACCATCGACGGGCGGCGCTTCCGGGACCTGCCGCGCGGTCTGCGGCACGTCGGTGCTCTACTCGACGCCGGCGACGTGCACGGAGGGCGTACCGCCTTGGCGCAGCTGACCGCGCTCGCGCACAGCAACGCCGTACCACGCCGACGAGTCCTCGAGGTGATCGACCTGGTCGGGCTGTCCACCGTCGCGGACCGGCGCATCGGCACCTACTCCCTCGGCATGCGTCAACGGCTGGGCATCGCCACCGCCTTGCTCGGCGATCCGCCGGTACTGCTGTTCGACGAACCGCTCAACGGTCTGGACCCCGAAGGCGTGCTGTGGGTGCGGACCCTGTTCCACCAACTGGCAGCCGAAGGGCGCACCGTGTTCGTGTCCAGCCACCTGATGAGCGAGATGGAAGCCACCGCTGATCAACTCGTCGTAATCGGCCGCGGTGAGCTGATCGCTGCGCAGAGCGTGGCCGACTTCGCCGCCCGCGCCACCGGCGCCGGCGTGCGGGTGCGCAGCCCACACGCGGTGCGGCTCGCCGCGGACCTCAGCGCGGAGGGCGCGACGGTCCGTCGACAGGGCGCCGACATCCTTGAGGTCAGCGGCATGACCGCCGCACGGATCGGCGAGCTCGCCTACACGCACCGCTGCATGCTGCAGGAGCTGACCACCCGCAACGCCTCCCTCGAGGCGGCGTTCATGGAGCTCACCGCGGACAGCGTCGAGTACGCCAGCCATGACGCGTGACGCCGTAGCCGACCGCCGCAGCCCACTGGAGGCATTGATGACGAGCCTTACGACCACTTGGCACCGCGCCCGGCGGACCGCCGAACCGCGTCCCCGCTTCACCAACCTCGTCCGCGCCGAGTGGACCAAGCTGTGGTCGCTCCGCTCCACCATCTGGGTGCTGAGCGGCAGCGGTCTGGCCGTCGTCGCCGCCAACGCCAACGGCGCCTACGCCGACTACCGCAACCTCCCGCACTACGACGCCGCGGCGCAGGCCGCCTTCACCCCGGGGTGGGCCGCCTTCGACGCCTTCACCTCGCTGGCCGCGACCCTGGCAATTCTTGCAATGAGCTGTGTCGGCGCGATCAGTGTCGTCGGCGAGTACAGCTCCGGACTCATCCGCACCACCTTCACCGCGGTGCCCGCCCGGGGCGCCGTCATGGCTGCCAAGATCGTCGTCGTGACCGGTGTGACCACGGTCTTCGGTGCCCTGGTCGCCGGCATCTCGTTCTGGGTGAGCCAGGCGATCCTGTCCGGCAGGCACGCTGGCCTGTCCACCGCCGAACCCGGCGCCCTCCGGCTCGTCGTCGCCTCCGCGCTGCTGGCGCCGCTGTGCACGATCATCGGCATGGCGCTCGGCGCGCTGATCCGCACCACCGCCGCCACGATCGTCACCGCGATCCTCGTCCTGCTGGTGCTGCCCACCGCGATGAACGAGAACCGGTACTGGGGCGCCGTCCTGGCCCACACCCTGCCTCGCGTCGCGTGGGGGCGACTCACCGAAATCCAGGAGGGCGCGGGCCCATCGATCGTGTCGCCCTTCCCATGGTCGGTCGGTGGAGCCTGGACGGTCTACGCCGCCTGGGCCATAGCGTCGATCCTCATCACGATCATCAGCGTGCAGCGCCGCGACCAGTAACCGAGCCGATCCGCGGGACGACGCGCAGCGTTCAAGCCCGAACACCCACCCACCGGCCCGTGTGCGAGCGTGCATCCCCAGAGGACGCTGAGGAGTCGAGGGATGCCTTCGACAATCCAGTGAGTCCAGTGGACGCGAGATGGTCGGCACTCCTCGTCTACGACCGGGCAAGATCGGGTGCGCGCTATTCGGCATGTCCGCGCACCGACCGATGCTGATGCGCGTCACGAGGCGTGACGGACCTCTGGACTTGCGTCCGTGCGTCGATCAGGTGAGGCGCCAGTCCTGGGTTTGCTTAGCCACGCCCGGGTGGAGGCTCAGGCGGAACCGGGTGAGGTCCACGTTGCCCTTCACCTCGAAGATGATCTCGCGGCCGTTCAGCGATCTCGGAGGGAGCACGGAGGCCGGATGGAGCTGGCGGGCGTCGGTCATCGCGGTGTTGCGCGGGTGCGTCCGGCCGGTCTTGTCGACGAGCCAGGCGTACTTCTCGATATCGGTCATGAACGGGACGCCGCCGTTGTTCTCGATCAGGACGCTGACCGAGACCAGCCGGTGGCCGAGCTGGGGCGTGATCCTCGGGGCGCTCAGGTTGTTCGGGTCGATGGCTGCCGCGGGATCGGCGATACGCACCACCGTGAGCGTCATCTCCTCGCCCGAGTCGCCACGCATGATCACGCTGCTGGTGGGCGGGAGGACACCGCCGACCGGGCCCGGCGCCGGTATGGTCGGCTCCGGCGTGGTCGCTTCCGGCGCGATCGGCAGCCGGCCCAGGTCGGTTGTGGTGGCCTGTGGCAGCCAAACGGCGGATGGAGTGGCCGGCGCCCAGCTCGGGCCGTGCGAGGTGACAGCGGCCATCGAGGCGTCCGGGCCGGTGCTCGTGGAACGGGCGACGACGGTGCCGCCTACGACGAGGGCGAGTACAGCGGTGACGACCCCGGCCATCGCGGGCAGAATTTTGCGCCGTGACGCGGCGGCGGGCGCTGCCCGTTCAGGCGGTGTCGACGGTTCCGGCGCTGCTGGTGGCGCCGGAGGTACCGTCGGTGGTGGCGGTGCCGTTGCGGTCGCTACAGCGATAGCCCGCCCACGGTACGCACCCCACGCGAAGGCACCGATTGCTACCGCGGCGCCGGCAGCCGAGATCGTCATCCAGCGGGAACGCTTGGTCACGGCACTGTATCGGCACCGCACCCGCGAACATGAGGCGTGATGGTGCACAACACGTCGTGATCCACCCTGGCGGAGAGCGCGCACGACCAGCGGCTAGAAGAGTGCGGGTACGACCACGTCAGATCGTGTAGCTGAGGTCCTGGACGAGCAGCGATTCAGCGGGTATCCGTAGCCATGAGGTTCCCCGGCTGTGGGGGTCGTCGTACAGGTATCGGCGGAACCGTTCATCCCAGCGGTTCTCGTCCGGACCGAGATAGCGGACGAGTTTGCGTCGACCGCGCGGGACGTCGAACGGCAGGAGCTCACCACGTCCACGGGCGATGACCTGTCTGACGATCCCGGTGGACAGATCGCACTCATCGACGATCAAGGCCAGGTTCGGATCGGCACGGATTCGGGTGAACAGCTTCGCCCACGGGCCGGTGAGGACCCAGAACGTCTGGTCCTCCCAGAGGTACCAGACTGGTCGCACAGTCGGTCCGTTCGTCGCCACGCGAGCAACGAGGGGTCGAGCAAGGAAGGCATCGACGTCGAACGGCGTGGTAGCCATTGGTTCATCCTTCTCTCGACTGCCGGAGCGCAACGCCAGCCGCACAGGGTAGCGCTGCTGCCGACGGGGATTGTGCAACCTCAACCGAACTGGAAGTCAACCGCAGCAAGTCAGGCCTTACCGCTACGAACAGCGCGATCCCGCTCACGCTCACGTCGCGTTTGCCAACGGCAGGAGCGAGGCCACTGGAGTGACACCGGTACGCGACTTGACCTCGCCGTCCTACACCTGCCATCGTCAGTGAGGCACTTCGCGGCACCCCACAGACACCGACGAGCCGATCTACGTCGGCATCTACACCACGTACCGGCACGGCGACCGCGGCTACGTCAGCGTCGGCTTCCCGCTCCCCCAGGCCAACTTCACCGCGACCCTCGCGCCGCGGCAGCGGGAGGACGGGCTGATCCTCACCAGCTCGGCGCACGACGGGCACACCGGGCACTACCTGAGCCACATCGACGCCGACACCCGCGACCTGACGACCCTGGCGGTCAACGGGTTCGCCGAGGACCTCGACGTCTACGTGAAGGACGGCGAGCTCTGCGCGGAGCACGCGTTCTCGGTGTTCGGGCTGCCGTTCCTGACGCTGGAGTACACGATCCGCCGCAAAGCGCCGAAGTCCTGATCGACCCCGCGGCGCGTCACACGGCCTCGTCACCACCGGCCGGGTCGGCTGACAGCCCGAACGACGCCAGCGCGAGATCGAGCATCGCCTCCTGTACCGGTGGCGCGAAGGACTCCGGGTCGGCGGCAGCGAACGCCGCCGCGCCCTCGACCATGGCGATCAGGGCGACGGTGACGGTCGCCGGGTCCCCCACCGGCCCAGCGGCCTCGACGAGCCGGCCGACCCTGGCCCGCCAGGCCCGGCTGTTGACCCGGTGCACGGCGGTGAGCTCCTCGTCGGCGACCGCCGCGGCGAGGAACCCGAGCCACACGGTGCTCTCCGCGACCGTCTGCGGGTCGAGGGCGAGCCCCTGGTGCAGCACCGCTCGCAGCGCCGCCCGCGGCGCCGGGGCGGCGGCTTCGAGAGCCTCGACCCGGGCCCTGGTCGTCTCGTGCAGCAGCTGCCGGGCGTGCCGCAGCAGCGCCCGCCGGTTGGGGAAACGGTGCATGACGAGGCCGGTCGTGCAGCCCGCGGCGGCGGCGACGGCTCTGATCGTCAGCCGCTCCAGGCCCTGCCGCGCGAGGACGTCCCAGACCGCCGCGGAGAGCCGCTCCTCATGTGTGCCGCTCGCCGCGCCCCGGCCGGTGGCCCGCTGTTCCGAACCGTCATGTGTGCCCCTCGCTGTGCCCCGGCCGGTGGCCCGCTGTTCCGAACCGTCATGTGGCACGCGTCGCGTCCTCCCCAGTTCCGTAACAACTGTTACGGTACCATCCGTGACGGACTGGATCATCGAGGAACGCGGCTGGGACGACCCGGACGGCGCCGCCCTGCGCGCCGCGCAGCGGGCCGAGCTGGACGGCCGGTACGGCAACGACAACCACGAGCCGGGTGCCGCGCCCTCGGCGACGGACATCGACCTGTTCCTGGTGGCTTCGGCGGCGATGCCGGTCGGCTGCGGTGCGCTGCGCCGCCTCGACGCCACTTCGGCGGAGGTCAAGCGCATGTACGTGGTGCCGCCGGCGCGCGGGACCGGGGTGGCGGCCGCGATCCTGCGTGCCCTGGAGGACGCCGCCGCCGACCGGGGATGGACGACGCTGCGCCTGGAGACCGGCACCGAGCAGCCGGACGCGCAGCGCTTCTACGAACGCGAGGGCTACCACCGCATCCCGCTCTTCGGCGTCTACGCGGGCTCCACGCTCTCGGTCTGCTACGAGCGCACCCTGCGCTGAAGGAGATCCCCCAGCGCAGGGTGCGGACGATCAGGCGGTGACGATCGAGCCGTCGGGCTTGCGGGTGCAGGTGACGGTGCGGGCGGACCCGGACGCGGCACCGGCGAGGCACTTGCCGAGCACGGTGTGGCCGGCGGCGCTGGGGTGCCACGACTCCTGGCAGGTCTGGAAGTACGACACGCAGGTGTTCGCGATCCGCTGGATGGCGATCTTGTCCTTGCCGGACAGGCTGGTCACGAACACGCCGGACGCGCCGTCCTGCAGGCGGATCGGGGTGGCGAGGGCGTTGGCGGGGCTGCCGGCCTTCTCGCACAGCCGGGCGCCGTCGAACGCGTGCTGGACGTTGAGGTACACCAGGTCGTCGGCGGGGAACTCGGCGGCCAGGGTGTTGCGGGTCGTGCTCACGATCGAGCCGAGGCCCTGGGAGAAGCTGTGGCCGGGGGCGAGGCTGGCCCGGTGGATCGGGCAGCCGGCCGCGTACCGCTCGGCGCCGAGCTCGCGGAACTTGTCCCGGTCGTCCTGCCGGCCGTCCTCCTCCCAGTAGCTCTGCTCGAGGTCGAACGGCAGCGGGTTCGTGTAGTCCTGGAAGACCACCCGGTGCTGCCCGTCGGCGTCGATCTGGTCGAGGGTGGCGATGATCTGCCGGGCGGCGGCGATCGTCTCCGCCGTCGCGGCCTGGACCTGCGCGGCGGTGGCGAGGTCGGCGGCGGTGCACGGCTCCTGCTCGACCGGGCCGTTGAGGTAGGCCCAGAACTCCCACCAGCCGGTCCACGCGTCGGCGATGAAGCGGTTCGCGCACTTCTCGGCGACGTCGCCGAACGTGAACGAGCTGTTGTTGGAGCCGAGACCGATCAGCACCAGGTCGATGTCGTGGGTCTGCGCGACGGCGCGGAGCTGGTCGAGCTGCGAGGCGACCGAGCGGCCCTTGTCGCGGGCGCCGGACGGGTTGGCGATGTCCGTGGGACGGCCGCCGGAGCAGGCGAGGTTGAAGCGGGCCTGGATGCCGGGCAGCGTCGCCTGGTTGAGCGACGCGTTGGCGGAGCGGTGACAGAAGAACGCGTTGGTGTTGGGTGCCGACCAGCCGGGGAACGGCTGCGCGACCCCGTTGACGTCGACGACCGGCTGGTAGCTGCCGGCGCCTTCCCCACTGATGAAGCTGTCGCCGAGAGCGACGGCGGCGGTCGGCAGGGCGGCGGCTGCGGGCACCCCTGGCACGACCGCCGCGCTGGTGGCGGCCAGCACGCCGGCCACCGCCAGGGCAGTGCGACGGAGAACGGACACGAGGTCTCCTTCGAATATGAAAAATCCTCTGGGTCGGGATCAGATCATGACGTCCGTACATGCGTCAATGTTTCGATGTCATTTCCCGATAAAACAGGTCGGATTAGTCATGAAGTCGGCCTCCAGGACGGCGGCGAGGGCGATCAGGAGATCATCGCGGCCATGGCCGGCAACGGGTCGCACACCGATCGGCAGGCCGGTGCCCGTGCGGCAGGCTGATCGCGGGCCGGCCGCTGCGGTTGGACCCAGCGGTGAACGGCCCGTAGTCGAAGATCGCCCGCAGCCGGCCGTCGAGGGTGTACCCGTCGTCGTCGCAGTCCAGGACGCCGTGCGGCGCGGGCGGCCGCGCGATCGTTGGCGTGCCGAGGATGCCGGTCGTCGCCATGAACCGGCGACGACGGCGGGTCACCCGGTTCCGCGCGGCGGACGCCCGCACCAGGCCGGCGCGGGCCGGTGCGCAGCGGCTCGGTGGAGAAGCTCAGCCCGGGCCCGCGCATGCTGCGCGGGTCACCGTGAACATGAAGCAGCCGTAGGCGATGTTGCGGGAGTCGGCCCGTACCACCGCCGCGTCCGCGAACACGTCGGCCAGGACCCCTTCAGGGTCGGTGCCGTCGTGCACCCGGGTCGCGGGATGGATCCGGCCGCGCGCGTCGTAGGCCCGCAGCACCTGCGGCCTGCCGCGCCAGCCCTCCGGATAGCCGGCCCCGGCGGGCCCGTCGCATGGCGCGGCGTGCGCGAAGACGGCGCCGATCTCGCGGTACGGGCTCGCGGCGGGCAGCACCGGCTCGAACCCGAACAGGATCAGCCGCTCGCCCTCGGTCGCGTCCCGCAGGCAGCAGCGCAGCGGCTCACCGCCCTGCGCGGTCGTCGCCTCGACGGGGTTGCCGGACACGTCGGTGCCCTTGCCCCGCACCGATTCCAGGTGGCCGGGGTCGATCGCGTGCATCGTGAACATACCCCGATCCTGGCCTGTGCCGGCTTGCGTGGCTGGCGGGAATCGGCCCTCTCGCTCGCCGTGCGGACCGGCACCGGCGCACTTACCGTGGAACGGGTGGAGCGTGTACCCCTGGACGAGAACGCCGCCGCGCGGCAACGCCTGACCACCCTCATCGACTCTCTCGGCGACGACGACCTCGCGAAGCCGGTCACCCCCAGCTGGACCGTCGCCACCGTCCTCGCGCAGCTCGCGTTCTGGGACCGCTGGGCACAGACCCTCGTGAAACGCTGGCGCTCGGGCGAGCTGCCCCCGCCCACCGTGCCCCCGTGGTACGACGACGCCCTCAACCACACCCTCCTGCCCACGTGGCAGGCGCTCCCGGGCCGGGAGGCGGCCAGGATCGCGGCCGACGCGGCCGAAGCCGCCGACCGCGAGATCGAGAAGGCCGAGACCCCGGTCGTCGCGGGCATCGTCGCCTCCCACCAGTCCAACCTCCTGGACCGTGCCACCCCCCGCAACGACGCCCTGGACCGCATCGCCCACGCCCTGCGCTGACGCCGGAGGCGGCGGGGACGGTGCAGCCGACGGCGTCACGGGCGGCCGTGAAAACGGCGAAGGGCGCCGCCCCTGGCAACAGGAGCGGCGCCCTTCGAGACAGGGACCTACAGGCCCGGGCGCGGGGTGTCGCCGCGCCGCTGGCCGGACTCGCCGCCGCGCTCCTCGACGTACTCCTTGAAGCGCTTCGTGTCGGCCTTCACCTGGAGGTTGTCGGCGCCGACGGCGGCACCGGCCTTCTCCACGACGCCCTCGGGCTGCCAGTCGAGCTGGACGGTGACGCGGGTGTCCTGGTCGCCGAGGCGGCGGAAGGTGACGACACCGGCGTGCTTGGTCTCGCCGCCGACGCTCTTCCAGGCGATCCGCTCGTCAGGGTGCTGCTCGGTGATCTCGGCGTCGAACTCGCGCCGGACGCCGCCGACCTTCGTCACCCAGTGGGTGCGCCGGTCGTCGACCTGCCGGATGGACTCGACGCCGCTCATGAACTGCGGGAACGACTCGAACTGCGTCCACTGGTCGTATGCGGTGCGCACCGGCACGTGCACGTCGATGGTCTCGGTCACGCCACTCATGCGTTCCTCCGAACTCTCGATTCGCATGTTCCCCTGTCTCCTGCCCGCCGGGCATCGGGGCAAACGGGATCAGGCCTGCTGTTGCGTGGGTCTCACCAGCAGCTCGTTGACCGCGACGTGCCGGGGACGGGTGACGATGAAGGTGATGGTGTCGGCGATGTCGTCCGCCTCGAGGCGTTCCATGTCGGCGAAGCGCTGCTTGATCGTCTCCAGGATCTCGGGCCGGTTGTGGCCCGCCAGTTCCGTCGAGACGGCGCCGGGCTCGACCAGGGACACCCGGACATACCTGCCGGTGACCTCCTGCCGCAGGGCCTCACTGAAGGCGCCGACGGCGTGCTTGGTGGCGTTGTAGACGCCGCTGCCGTTGCGGGCGACGCGGCCGGCGACGGAGCTGACGTTGACCATGTCGGCGACCTTGCGCGGACCGTCGGCGGCCGCGGCGAGCAGGTGCGGGAGCGCGGCGTGTGCGCAGTACAGCAGGCCCATGACGTTGACGGAGACCATCGTGCGCCACTCGTCGACGGGCGCGCCGGCCACGGGCCCGAGGAGCATGACCCCGGCGTTGTTCACGAGGGTGTCGAGACGGCCGAGTTCGTCCACCGTCCGCTGTACCGCGGCGACGGCTGCGGACTGGTCGGTGACGTCGGCCTCCACGACGAGCGCGACACCGCCGTCGGCGCGGATGCGGTCGGCGAGCGTGCCGAGCCGGTCGGCGCGGCGGGCGGCGAGCGCGACGGCGGCGCCGCGGGAGGCGAGCGACAGTGCGGCCGCCTCACCGATCCCGCTGGAGGCGCCGGTGACGAGCGCGACGGTGCCTGACAGAGATCCCATACAAGGGAAATTACCCCGCGAGATCGCGCCTGATCTCCTCGAGGACCTTCTGGGTCTCCGTCGGCGGGCGGGCCTCGACGCAGAGCCGCTCCATGGCCTCGGCGTAGAGGTCGACGTCGTCGCGCTTGTCGAGGTAGAGGGCGCTGGTGAGCTGCTCGATGTACACGACGTCGGGCAGGTCCTGGTCGGGGAAGCGCAGGATGGTGAAGGCGCCACCGGCCGCCGCGTGCCCGCCCGCGTTGAACGGGATGACCTGCAGCCGCACGTTGGGCAGCGTGTTGGCCTCCAGCAACGCGTCGACCTGGCCGCGCATGATGTCGATGCCGCCGATGGGGCGGCGCAGCGCGGCCTCGTCGACGACGACCCACAGCTTCGGCGCGTCGGGGCGGGTGAGGACCTGCTGGCGGGCCATCCGCAGCTCGACCCGGCGGTCGATCTCGTCGGCCTTGGCCCGGCCGTGGCCGAGCAGGACGACCGCGCGGGCGTATTCCTTGGTCTGCAGCAGCCCGGGGACGAACTGGACCTCATACGTGCGGATGAGCGCGGCGGCGGCCTCGAGGCCGAGGTAGGACTGGAACCAGTTGGGCAGCACGTCGCCGAAGCGGTGCCACCAGCCGGGGTTGTTGGCGTCGCGGGCCAGGGCGAGCAGCCGGGTGCGCTCCTCGTCGTCGTCGAGGCCGTAGAGGGTGAGCAGGTCGGCGACGTCGCGCTCCTTGAAGCCGACGCGCCCGAGCTCCATGCGGCTGATCTTCGACTCCGACGAGCGGATCTCCCAGCCCGCGTCCTCACGGGTCACGCCCTGTGCCTCGCGGAGGCGGCGCAGATGGGCACCCAGCAGCATCCGGAGGACCGTGGGGCCTCCGGCGGAGCCGCCTTCAGGGATTCCGGTCGTCACCTACTGCCTCCGAGTTCTGCCCATGACTCCTGGCCGAGCCGGAGTAAGCATGCCATGACCCGACAGTAAGCGGGAGTGGGCTCGCGTCGATCCGGCGGTATCTCCACAAGCCCACGTCCTCAGCGGTCGTGGTCCAGCAGGTTGTCGAAGTCGCCGTCGCGGGCGCCGGCGATGAAGGCGGCGATCTCGTCGTAGGTGTAGATGAGCGCGGGCCCCTGAGGGTCGCGCGAGTTGCGCATCGCGAATCCGGTCCCGCCGGGCAGTGGGGCCAGTTCGACGCAGTTACCACTGGGGTTGCTGCGGCGGCTCTTCTGCCAGGGCACACCCGGCAGTTCGCCGGCCGGCATCCCGTTGTACGTCTGCTCCATGGACATCTCTCTGCAACATGTAGTTGAAAGTTTGCCGAGAATCGGCGTCTGCACGTGCATCGGCTCTTGCGTATGCAGCCGATAACGCGCATGCTAGCGCATGTGCGAATGTGCGGGGACGCTCACAATTTGTGACCGGAACCGGACTTTCGCTCCCAAATGATCGGGTGGCTTCCCCAGCTACGATCTTGGAGGACGCGCGAATGGACCCTCTCGCCTTCCTGGCCGGTGCGGCCGTGGCGGCCGGAGCGTGCGCGGCGTGGGTCTCCCACCGCCGGGTGGTCCAGCTGCAACGGCAGCTCACCGCGGAGCGGCACGCCGCCAGCCACGACCCGCTGACGGGTCTGCCCAACCGGCGCGCCTTCTACATGCGCGGCGCGGAGCTCGTCGCCGACCCGCACGCACACCCCCTGGTCGCGGTGGTCCTCGACGTCGACGGGTTCAAGCAGATCAACGACGTCTACGGCCACTCCGCGGGCGACGAGGTCCTCGTCACCATCGGGCACCGCTTCTCCTCGTGCGCGGGCAAGGGCATCGTGGCCAGGCTCGGCGGCGACGAGTTCGCCGGCCTCATCCCCGGCCGCGACGAGGAGCCCGACGTGCAGGCGGCCCAGCTGGCCGACGTGCTCGCGGCGCCGATGCGGCTCGGCGGTCAGGTCGTGTCGGTCAGCACGTCGGTCGGGCTGGTCCCGGTCGGGGCCAGTGCACACCTCGCCGATGCGGTGCACCGGGCCGACGCCGCCATGTATCGCGCGAAGCGTCACACCCAGCGCCACAGCCAGCACCACAGGGCCCACCTGGTGGCGCACCAGCACGTCCTGCACACCTCGCTCCGCCTCGCCAAGCCCGCCCACCCGACATCGGCGACCTGACAAGGACCCCCCGCGATGGACCTCAAAGAGCTCGTCCGCCAGCGCCGCCGCCACCAGCCCCGTCCGAAGGGCTGGCTGGCCGCCAAACTCCACCGGGCCGAGCAGTGCCGCGACTGCCACCAGCCCTGGCCGTGCGACCAGTACGTCGCCGCCCGCAACTCGGTGCTCGTCTACGCCCTGCGACGCCTCGAGCTCGCCCGGCCCGGGAGTCTGGGGTGACGATCGCGCACATCCCGGCCCGGCCGACCTGGCTGTGCACAGGATGTCGCGAGCCGTGGCCGTGCGCGGCGAAACGCGCCCAGCTCGTCGCGGAGCACGGCGACAGCCCCGCCGCGCTGCGCACGATGATGGCGCTGCGGGTCGCCGACGCCGCCGAGGACCTCCGCCAGCTCGGCGCCGACCAGCTCTGGGCCCGGTTCCTGGGCTGGCTGCCGGCCCCCGGTCAGGGTCCCGCGATCCGCTGGGTCGCGAACCCACCGCTCGGCGGGCACCGCAGACCGGCGCCGGTCATGGAGCAGATCGACCCGCGGGGTCCGTTGCGAGCGTCGCCAGCACCGGAAAATGGTCAGACGCGGACGCAGTCCCGCCGGTGGTCAGCACACGGCACGACGTGAAGTCCCCCGCGACGGCCGGCGACGCGAGGATGTAGTCCAGGCGCGAGCGCACGAACTCCTCGCCGCCGAGCGCCGTCGGCACCGTCCAGCCCTCCCCCTCGCCGACCTCGCGGAACACGTCGACCAGCCCGCGGCGGGTCAGCAGCGCCACCGCCCGCGTGTCGACGCCGCCGCGGCCGAACCACCGCCGGTGCCGCCGCTGCACGTCCCGGTGTCCGGTGCCGGGGTCCAGGGAGTTGAGGTCGCCCATCAGCACGACCCGCTCCCGGCGCCGGGCGAACGCGGCCAGCCGGCCGGCCTCGTACAGGCGGATCCTCCCCCAGTAGGGGAACAGGTGCGTGCTGACCAGCGTCAGCGGCCCCGACGACGTCGCCACCTCCACCCAGGCCGCGCCGTGATGGAAGCGGCCCGGCACCGTGCCGCTGCGCAGGACCCGCAGGTGCGGCGCGACGAGCAGGCCGACCGGCTGCCCGGTCCGCGGCGGCGCCACGTGCAGCCGCATCCCCGTCCGCTCCGCCAGGGGAGGATCGCCCCGCAGCTCCTGCACCGCCGCGACGTCGGGTGCCGCGGCATCGACGACCGCGCACACGGCGTCCAGCCTGCCCCGATCGGCGCCGGTCAGGATGTTGTACGTCAGCAGCGTCAACGACATACATTGCCCGGATGGACGTCCACAACGCTCTCCTCAGCTCCCACGACGAGACCATCGGCACCCTCGTCGACCTGATCCGCGTACCCAGTGTGGGCGGCACCCAAGCGGAAGGCGAGATCGTGCGGCACGTCGCCGGCCTGCTCGCCGCGGAAGGCGTCGAGACCGACCTGTGGCAGATCCCGGTCGCCGAGCTCGCCGCCCGCCCCGACTTCCCGGGCATGGAGGTCGAGCGCTCCGAGGCGTGGGGCCTCGTAGCCCGGCTGCCCGGCACCGGCGGCGGGCGCACGCTCATGTTCAACGGGCACCTGGACGTCGTCCCGCCCGGTGACCTGGCCACCTGGTCCGACGACCCGTTCTCCGGACGGATCGAGGACGGTCACGTGTACGGGCGCGGCGCCTGCGACATGAAAGGCGGCTTCGTGTCCGCCCTGTCGGCGCTGCTCGCCCTGCACCGCAGCGGCACGAAGCTGCCCGGGGACCTGCTGCTCGCCGCGGTCGTCGGCGAGGAGGACGGGGGCCTGGGCACCTACGCGACCCTCGACCGCGGCTGGCGCGCCGACGCGTGCGTGATCACCGAGCCGACCGCGCTGGACGTCCTCGCCGCCAACGGCGGGGCGCTCACGTTCCGGCTGCGGGTGCCGGGGCTCGCCGCGCACGCCTGCGCCCGCACCAGCGGCGTCAGCGCCGTCGAGAAGTTCCAGCTGATCTTCCCCGTGCTGCGGGCCCTGGAGGCGTCCCGCAACCGGGTGGTCGACCCCATGATGCGGCGCTGGGACATCGCGTACCCCCTGGAGATCGGCACCGTGCGGGCCGGCGACTGGGCGTCGACGGTCCCCGACCTGCTGGTCGCCGAGGGGCGCTTCGGGGTCGCGCTCGACGAGCCGGTCGACGAGGCCCGGGCCGCGTTCGAGCGGACGGTCGCGGAGGCGTGCGCCGGCGACCCGTGGCTCAAGGAGCACCCGGTGACGGTCGAGTGGTGGGGCGGGCAGTTCGCGTCCGGCCGCTGCCCTTCCGGGACCGACCTCGTCCGGCGGGTCCTGGACGCGCACACCGGCACCCACGGCGGCTCGCAGTTCGCCGCCGAGCCGGCGGTCGTGGGCGCGCCGTACGGCTCCGACCTGCGGCTGCTGACGAACATCGGCGGCATCCCGGCGGTGCAGTACGGACCGGGCGTCGGCTACGGGCACTGCCCCGACGAGAAGGTGTCGATCGCGCAGGTCCACGCGTGCTCGGCCACCCTCGTCAACCTGGCGCTGGCGTTCTGAAACACGAAGAGTTTTCCGAGAGGCATTGACCAAGAGTTGTAAAGACTGTTAACTAATCAGCCAACGGACGCCCGACGCGGAAGAGGCTGGTCGATGCGGATCTCGCGCACGTTGCTGCCGGCCCTGACCGCCGGCGCGGCGGTCCTGCTGATCGCACCCTTGACCGCCTCGGCCGCGGCGGCGTCGCTGACGGCGGCGTTCACCCAGGGTTCGGTGTGGAGCAGTGGGTACGGCGCTGAGTTCGCCGTCACCAACCGTGGCGACGCCGCGGCGAGCGGGTGGGTGGTCGAGTTCGACCTGCCGGCCGGCTCCACCGTGAGCAGCTCATGGGACTCGACGCGGACGAGCGCCGGGCAGCACCACCGCTTCGCCAACGCCTCCTGGAACGGGACCGTCGCCGCCGGAGCGGCGGTCCGCTTCGGGTTCAACGTGAGCGGCACCGGGGTGCCGGCCAACTGCACCGTCAACGGCGCACCGTGCGCGGGCGGACCGGCCCCGTCGCCGTCCTCCCCGTCTTCCCCGCCTTCCCCTCCGCCGTCATCGTCGTCGCCGTCGCCTTCCGTGCCGCCTTCCAACGGGTCCATTGTGGATGTTTCGACGGCCGCGCAGCTCCAGGCGGCCGTGGCGGGGGCGCGGCCCGGCCAGACGATCCGGCTCGCGCCCGGGACCTACGACGGGTCGTTCATCGGCACGACGCCCGGCACCGCCACCGCGCCGATCACCGTCACCGGCCCGCGCACGGCGATCCTGACCAACCCGGCGAGCGCCGGCAGTGGCCCGTCGTGCCCCGTCCCGACGCCCGGCTGGGACCCCGGCTACGGGTTCTGGCTGGCCGGCGCGCCCTACTGGCGGCTGAGCGGGTTCACCGTCGCCGACGCGAAGAAGGGCGTCGTCGTCGACGACTCGCCGCACGTCACGCTCGACAACCTGTACGTGCACCACATCGGCGACGAGGGCGTCCACTTCAGACGGTCCTCATCGGACGGTGTCATCCGCGACTCGACGATCGAGTACACCGGCACCGCGCAGCCCGCGTACGGCGAGGGCGTCTACCTCGGCTCCGCGAACTCGAACTGGGCCTGCCACGGCACCAGTGGCGGCGTCGACCGGTCCGACCGGGTGCAGGTCCTGGACAACCACATCGGCCCGTACGTGGCGGCGGAGCACATCGACGTCAAGGAAGGCACCGTCGACGGGGTCATCCGCGGCAACACGTTCGACGGGCGCGGCATCGCCGGGCAGAACTCCGCCGACTCGTGGGTCGACATGAAAGGTACCGGCTACCTGGTCCAGGGCAACACCGGCACGTTCAGCGCGCCGGGGACCTTCGCCAACGGCTACGAGACGCACAACCCCGTCGCCGGCTCCGGCTGCGGCAACGTGTGGCGGGACAACGTGTCCGACCTCGGCGGGACCGGCCGCTACGCGATCAACGTGACGTCGACGTCGAAGTGCGCGGGCAACCTCAACGTCGTCTACACCTCCAACCGCGTCACCAACGCCACAGGAGGATTGACGAACATCACCCCCACAACCGGGTGACCGATCGGTCGATGGTATATACCGATGAGCTGAATATAGTGATGGGCATGACTGGCGTACCGTTACGTGAACCGACATTCCTCGTGCTGACCGCACTCGCGGCCGAGCCACAGCACGGCTACAGCGTCCTGGAGGACGTGCGGCGCATCTCCGATGATCGCGTCCGCCTCCAGGCCGGCACACTCTACGGCATCCTCGACCGGCTCCGCGTCGACGGGCTCATCGAAGTCGACCGCGAGGAGGTCGTCGCCTCGCGCCTGCGCCGCTACTACCGGCTCACCGCACCCGGGCGGGACCTGCTCAGCGCCGAAACCGACCGGCTGCACCGCAACGCCGCCGCCGCGGACCGGCGCCTCCGGCAACTCCGCCTCACCACCGACGCCGCCTGAGGCCCCTCGGGCGGCGGCAGACCACCTCCCGAATCCCTGTCCGGCGGCGCATCAGCCCGCGCCGCTCCCAGCCGCACCGCTTCACGCCGCACCGTTTCAGATAGCACCCGCAGGCCGCGGCGCCGCAGGACGCACTTCGGACCGCGCCCACGAGGCGGCGGCTCAGGTGCTGCTGATGCGCAACAGCGCCTCCCGGAGCCGGGACAGTTCCTCGGCACCCAGCAGCGCCGCGAAATCACCGTCGACCGCCGCCATCGCCGCCGGCGCGTCGGCGAGGAACGCCGCACCCCGGTCGGTCAGCGCCACGATGACGGCCCGCTGGTCATTCGGGTCCGGACGGCTCGACACGTAGCCCGTCGCCTCCAGCTCCCGCACCAGGCGGCCCATCATCTGCCGGGTCATGCCCGCCTTCGCCGCCAGGTCCGTGATCCGTGTCCCCTCCGGATCCAGGTTCGTGATCACCGGCACATGGCCGAGCCGGATCTCGCCGTGCCCACCCGCCTGCAGCTTCGCCAGCGACGCCGCCTGCGCCCGCCGGTGCGCGTGCAGCAGCAGCCGGCCCAGCGGCAGCGACCGCAGCTCATCGGGCGTGAGATCAGACATACGAAACCCCGTTTACAAAGTACGAAACCTGGTTTAGCGTTTTGGCACGACCTTCAGGGAGGACAACATGAGTATCGTCCGTGCGGCCGACGCGCCGCGATTCGAGCTCGACGGCTCCAAGTTCACGGTGTTCTCGGGCCCCAGCAACGGGTCCCGGCAGGTGTGCGCGTGGCGGCTGACCGTCGCCGCGGGTCACGAGTCGATGCCGCACAGCATCGACCGCGACGAGGTGTTCATGGTGCTGTCGGGGCAGCTGCGGGTCACGCCCGGCGGCGAGGTGCTCGGCGCCGGCGACTCCGTCGTGGTGCCGGCCGGGGAGCCGATCGCGGCGCACAACCCGGGGGCCGAGCCCGCCGAGGTGTTCGTCAGCGTCGCCGCCGGCTTCACCGCCTACCGCGCCGACGGCACGGTCTTCGGCACGCCGCCCTGGGCCGCGTAACGGGCCGGCGTCACTCCCACATGCCGGACGAAGTGCCGGTGCAGGTGGGACTGATCATGGAACCCGGCCTCCGCGGCCACGTCGGCCGGGCGGCGACCGTCCAGCAGCAGGCGGCGGGCCTGTTCGACGCGGCGGCCCACCAGGTACCGGTGCGGCGGCAGACCGAACGTCGCCGTGAACGACCTGACCAGGTGCCCGGGATGGCACCGCAGCAGCGCGCCGGCCTCGGTGAGGGTGATCCCCTCCCGGGTCCGCGCGTCGAGCAGCTCCCGCAGCCCGACCGCCACGCCCTTGTGCCCGCCCTGCCGCCGGGGCACCGCACCGAAGTGCCCCCGCAGCCGGTCCCGGATCAGCGCGAGCCGGCTCTCCGCCTCCAGTTCGTCGCCGGGTGCGTCCAGGGCGAGGTGCAGCTGGTGGATGCGGTGCCGCAGCAGCGGGTCGTCGACGCCGGGCCGGTCGACGGCGGCACCGGCCAGTCCCGCGTCGAGGACCGTCGTGTCGAGATACAGCACCCGCTTGCGGAAGCCGTCGCCGGTCGCCGCCCGGCCGTCGTGCGCGACGTCCGGCGGCAGCAGGGTCACCGACGCCCCGGCCGCACCGCGGTGGTGCCGGTCCAGGTCGAAACGGATCGCGCCCTGGTCGACGATGAGCAGCGTCCAGGCGTCGTGGACGTGCGGCGGGTAGGCGTGGTCCACGAAACGCGCGTGGAACACCTCAGCGATCCCGGGCACCCTGGGCCGCCACGCGGTGACGAGCTCCATGTGCACAACGTACAAGACCGCCCAGGTCAGCACGGGCACGCTGGCCTCATGACGTTCCCCACGAAGATCGCCGTGCTGCTGCGGGACGACCTGGCGACCTGGCAGCGGCTCAACGTGACCGCGTTCGTCGTCAGCGGCATCGCCGGCACCGCGCCGGACCTGCTCGGCGAGGACTACGTCGACGCCGACGGCACCCGGTACCTGCCGATGTTCGGCCAGCCCGTCATGGTGTTCGAGGGCGACGCCGCCGTCCTCGCCGCCGCGCACCGCCGGGCCGTGCAGCACCCGGAACGGTCGGTCGCGTGTGCAACGTTCACGGAGGAGCTCTTCACGACCGGCAACGACGAGGACAACCGGGCCGTAGTCCGGGCCGTGCACCAGGCAGATCTCCGCGTCGTAGGGATGGCCGTGCACGGGCCCCGCAACGCCGTCGACAGAATCCTCAAAGGAGCGCGCCTGCATCGTTAGGCTCCGCCGCCATGGACCTCCACCTTGCCGATGCCGCCGCTGACGGCCTTGCCGCTGCCGACGGCTCTGCCGCTGCCGCCGTCGACGGCCTTGTCGATCGTGTCACGGTGGCGTTCGAAGGGCCGGGTGCCGGCAGCGGGCCGCTGTCGTGGGGGCAGATCGAGAGCTGGAACGCGGTGACGACCCTCGGCCACTGGATGCCGATCGGCGGTGCACTGCCCGTGCGGCCCGGCACGACCGTCGACGACCTCGCCGGCGAGCTGCGCCACCACCTCAGCAGGCACGCGTCGCTGCGGACGCTGCTGCGGATCCCGGCCGGCGGCGGCTTCCCCACACAGGAGGTCCACGCCTCCGGTTCGTCGACGCTGCAGGTGTACGAGTCCGGCGGCGCCGACCCGTCCGAGGTGGCATCGTTGGTGGCCGAACGGTTCCGCCACGCCGAGCTCGACTTCACGGCCGAGTACCCGATCCGGATGGCGGCGGTGCTCCACCACGGTGTGCCGAGCCACGTCGTCGCGCTCATCTCGCACTTCGCCGCCGACGGGGCCGGGGCGCAGGTGATGCTCCGCGACGTCGCCGAGCGGTCCTCGCCGCCGGTCGCCGGGCGGCAGCCCCTCGACCAGGCGCAGTGGCAGCGGTCCCCGGCGGGCCGGCGGCAGAACGACGCGGCGCAGCGGCACTTCGAGTCCATCCTGAGGACGATGCCCGCGGCCCGTTTCCGCAAGCCGCTTGCACCGATGCGGCCACGGTACTGGCGCGGCGTGCTCGACTCGGCGGCCCTGCCCCTCGCGTTGCGGGCGCTGACCGCGCGGACCGGCGCGGACCCGTCGGCGGTGCTGCTCGCCGTGTTCGCCCTCGCCGTGCACGCGACGTGCGGCGTCGACCCCGTCGTCGTCCGGCCCCTGGTGAGCAACCGCTTCCGGCCCGGCTTCGCCGACGTGGTCTGCACCGCCGTGCAGGCAGGCCTGTGCCAGGTGCCGGTCGGCGCCCACGGCGACGCCGCAACGGTGGAAGCACCGGCCGGCGCCGACAGCACGGCGGAAGCGCCGGTCGCCGACGATGACGACGGCAGCAGCAGCGCGGCGGAAGCAGCAGTCGACGGCGACGGCACCGGCGACAGCGGCAGCGGCAGCGGCAGCGCGGCGGAAGCAGCGGCCGGCGTCGGCAGCAGCGACGACGCCGGCAGCGGCGGTGGCGCGGCGGAAGCGCTGGTCGGCGCCTATGGCCGGGCCGGGGCGGCGCGGGTGCCGGGCGGCGCGTTCGAGGAGGTCGTGGCGGCGGCGGGGCGGGCGGCGCGGAGCGCCTACAAGCACGCCTATTTCGACCAGCGGGACCTGTTCCGGCTCATCGACCGGGTCGGCGCCGAACGCGGCGAACACCTGGACATCGGCTGCTTCCTCAACGACCGCCGTGACCCGGCCGCCGACGGCTCCGTGCCGGGGCCCGCGGAGATCCGGGCGGCCCTCCCCCGCACGACGTTCAGCTGGACGGTGCGGCGGGCGGCGCCCGGGTTCGAGCCGATGATCCTCGACGTCGAGGACACCCCGGAAGGGTTGCGCTGCACCGCGCACACCGACACCGCCCACATCTCCCCCGCCGACACGTCGGCGCTGCTGCACCACCTGGAGCGGATCGCGGTCACAGCGTCAGACGCTCGATCCGGCTGAGGCCGAGCAGGGCGGCGTCGTCCAGCGGCGGGATCACCCGCGTCCGGGTGCCGGTCCCGCCGAGGGCGACGTTGTCGGCGGACATGTGCACGTGGACGCCGTCCGGGCGGTAGACGTCGACGTCGTACCAGGCGATGCCGTCGCCGTGGTAGGCCCTGGACCGGAACGTGACCGTGCCGTCCGCCTCCGTCGCCCACTCGCAGGTCGTGGACTCGGTGCCCGCGTCGCAGTCGCGCGCCGCCGGGGGCGCCTCGCGCTCGAGCCGGACGTCGATGCGGCCCGCACCGGCGGCGTCGACGGTGACGATCCCGGCGGTGAACCCCTGCCCACCGGCGGCGAACCGCGCCTCGTCGGCGTGGAACGTGAAGCCCGGCGCGCAGGTCGCCGCGTCGAGCAGGGTCGCGCCGGGCAGCGCCTGCCGCAACGGGCCGTCGAGCGCCATGGTCAGCTGGGACGCCGTCACGAGCCGGAGCCGCCCGGCCGCCTCCTCCGCCTCGGTGCTCGACGGGCCTGTCTTCGGGCCGCCGGGCACGGCGGCGGGCTCGCACACCGCCGGTGCCCGGCCGGCCGGGGCGTTGCCCTGGTGCCGGTCCGCGACGAGCGGCACGGCGGCGACCGCGGCGACCGCCGCCGCCGCGACCGCGGTGAGGAGCCGGGTCCTGGCCCGGTGCCGGTGCGCCCGGCGCACGACGGCGTCGAGGTCGATGCCCGAGGGCGCGGGCGGCGGGTCGAGCCTGCGCAGGGCGTCGGTCAGCTGGTCCATGGTGACTCCTCCTGGACGGTCATGCGCTCCCGCAACGTGTCGAGGGCCCGCGCGGCCTGGCTCTTGACCGTGCCGGCGCTGCACCCCAGTTCCCGGGCCGTCTCCTCGACCGAGAGGTCGCAGCAGTACCGCAGCACGACCACGGCCCGGCGGCGCGGCGGCAGTTCGTCGAGCAGGTCCAGCACCGACAGCCGCTCGTCGACGGCGTCGCTGCCCGCCGCGGCCGGGGGCGGCTCCGGCACGACGCCGATCAAGTGCTCGCGGTGCCAGGGACGGCGCCGCTCGTTGAGCATCGTGCGCACCAGCACGCGCCGGACGTACGCGTCGACGTTGTCCGCCTCCGACACCCGCCGCCAGTGCAGCAGCACCCTGACCAGGGTCGCGGACAGCACGTCGTCGGCGGTGTGCCAGTCGCCGCACAGCAGGTACGCGACCCTGCGCAGCGCCGGCAACCGCCCGGTCACGTACGCGCGGAACCCTTCGACATCCGTTGCCACAACCACCTGACACCGCGGCCGGCGGCCGGGGTTGCCCGCAGTGGGCTATTGCTCCTGAAGTCGCAGGAGCTCGGCGAACTCCTGGTAGCAGGAGTCCGCTCTGGGGAGGATGCCGGCGGCGACCATCGCGGGACCGAGTTCCCGCCGGACCTCGGGGTCGTCACACTCCAGGCCGAACTGGACGACCTCGGCGACGACCTCGGTGGTGCCGGCGCGGAAGACCGTGCCGCTGTCCACCTGGTACAGCCACGCGTCGAACCGCGGCCGCCCGCCGTCCACGACCCGCCACAGCGAGCAGAACCCGCGGAAGCTCGCCTCGTCGTGGTCGTCGCCGGCGAGCCGTGCCTCGGCCTCGATGTCCTCGCCGTCGTACAGCTTCCCGGCCGCCCGCAGCTGCTCCCGCTCGATCGGGCTCAGCCCGCCGGCGTCGTTGATCTCCCGCTCGTCCACGAATCGGCTCGCCACGCCCGACAGCCAAGCGCACCCCGTCGCCTCCGTCAATCGTCCCGGCGCTCGTGGGACCCGGGGCGGACGCCGCGGGTGCCGCGCCGGTGCGGGCGGTCGCGCGGCGGCCGGGGCGTGGCCGTGCGCGGGTCAGACGTCGGCGTCGACGTCCTCCTGCCCGGTGCCGGGGGTGCCGTCGCGGCGCGTCGGGCTCGCGCCGCCTGTTCGGCGCAGGTGCTCGACGTCGTTGAACCGTTCGGGTCGCAACCGTTCGCCGTCGGAGCGCCAGCTGCTGACCGAGCAGTTGCCCAGGGCCGTGGCCCGCGCGATCTCCATCAGGCTCGCCTCGTCGAGGTCTTCCATGAGGTACCGGACGAGCAGGACGAGTGCTTCGTGGCCGAACAGTATGACCCGGCCGCCCGGGTGCGTGCCGCGGAGGTCGCCGAGCAGGGACCGCAGCCGCAGCAGGACGTCGGCCCAGGACTCGCCGCCGGGCGGGCGGTAGTAGAACTTCCCGAGCCGCCGGCGCCTGGCCGCCTCCTCGGGCAGCCGCGCCTCGACGCCGCGGGTGGTGAGCAGGTCGAGGACGCCGAGCTCGCGGTCGCGCAGCCGCTCGTCCAGCACCGCCGGGATGTCCGCGCCGGCCAGGGCGATCTCCGCGGTCTGGCGGGTCCGCAGGTACGGCGAAACGACCGCGACCTGAGGACGATCCCCGCCGGGCAGGTCCGCAAGCCACTGCCCGACGGCCCGCGCCTGCGCCCTGCCCAGGTCGGACAACGGCACGTCGGCGTCGCGTTCGGGGATGGCGATCTCCTCGAGCCCGCCCGCCTCCGCGGCCTGCGCGAGGACGTTGCCGGTCGACTGGCCGTGCCGGACGACGCCGAGCCACTGAAGGTCCGCCATGCCGTGGTCGTACCCGGGCTCCGGCGCCCCGAACCGATTCCGTTCGTTCGATGCGTCTGGCAGGATCGATGCTTCGGTCCTCGGGGGGTTGACGCAGCGATGCTGGCGAATGCGGTGTTCACGGTCGGCGTGGTTCTGGTCGTGGCGGGGGTCGCCGGCTGGATCGTCGCCGGGTTCCTCAACCGCGGCGGGTCAGGGGGCGCGGTCCCGCAGCCGGGCGAGATCTGGTGGGCGACGGTCCCGTATCGCGACGGCGAGGGCGAGAAACGCCGTCCCGCCCTCGTCCTGGGCGGCGACGGCAGGTCGTACACCATCCTGAAGATCACCAGTCAGGACAAGCGTGACCGGCACGACCACCTCGAGATCCCCACTCGCACGTGGGACCGGCGCGCGACGTACAACAGCTTCCTGGACCTTTCGGCCCCGTTCCAGCTGAACCGGCTCGACTTCGCCAACCGCGCGGGTGTCGTGGACCCCGCGACGTGGCAGCGGGTCGCGCGGCAGCACCGGGTCGGGATGCCCGTGCCGGCCGGTCCGCGGTCGTCGCCGGTCCGCGTGCTCAGCACCCTGGCGTTCGTGGCGGGGCTGCTCGCCCTCTGCGCGGGCACCGTCATCCCGTGGGTGGACCGCTTCAGCGACGAGGTGAAGACCGCCGCTGCCGGGGACATGCCGCTGCACGACGCCGGCGTCACCGCGTCCGACCGGGGCGAGTCGGGCCGGGCGTACGACAGCACCCTCAACGGCGTGCACTTCACCGACTCGACCGGCTTCTGGGTCGGCTGCGAGGGCAGACCGTCGGCCGTGACGTTCGCGCTCGACGGGAGGTTCAAGCGCTTCACCGGCACCGCCGGACTCGACGCCGTCGCGCCGAAGGACGTCGTGGTCAAGCTGGTCGTCGAGGTCGACGGCAGGACCGCGGCGACCGTCACGGTGAGCCGGACCGCCTCGGCGCCCGTGGAGCTGGACGTCACGTCGGCCCGGACGCTCACCCTGTCCGCGCTGCGCACGAAGGGCACCTGCGCCAACGCCACCCGCCCGTACGGTGCCGTCGGCGACGCCCTGCTGCGCCAGTAGCCGTCACCCGCTGTTACCCGCCTGCAGCTTCGCTGAAGCTCGCCGCCCCACCGCTTCGCGGCGGGTCCCGCCGGGCTTCTCCACCATGCTCTGGAGTTCCGGGGAACCGGGCCCGTCGAATCGTCCGGGATCGTGGTGGCCGCGCATCGCATCAAGGGGCGTCACGGGGCGTATTCATGGGCCTCGGGGTCTGCGACGCGCCGGGGGCATGGGGTGACATCGCGTGTGAGATCGATGGCGAGCGCTCGATGATCTCCTTGGGGCGCATAGGTTCCGAATTACGCCCGGTGTTCATTCCTGGCGCTGACAACTGTTTCGCCTTGTCCAGGTTCCCGGAAAGCCCTTGCCTGAGCGGGGGACGCGGTCGGACGTCCGGCCACGGGATGCACAGCTGAGTCCTGGACCTACCAGGGGAGCACGTTCTGTTCTCACTTCACCGCCTCGTCGCGGTCGCCATAGTCCTGTCCACCGTCGTCCTGCCGGCACCGGCCGCTGCGGACGCCACTCACACATCAACCGCCGCGGAGATCCCGCAGCAACTCGCCGCACGCACGCCCGTGCTGCGGGCCGACCGGTTCTTCGAGCGGCGGACGCCGCCGATCCGGCGGGTCACCGAGGCCGTCCAGGTCCTCCAGCCCGAGACGAAGGCCCCGGCGCCGAAGACCGCGAAGCCGAAGGCCGCGAAGCCGGCGGTCAAACCGAAACCGAAACAGCCGGCGACCACGCAGACAGCGATGGTGCCCGGATCGGTGAGCGCCGTCATCGCCTACGCGAAGGCGCAGCTCGGCAAGCCCTATGTGTGGGCCGCCGCCGGGCCGAACGGGTTCGACTGCTCGGGGCTGGTCGTGGCCAGCTATGCCCGGGCCGGCATCACACTTCCGCACCAGACCGGCGGCCTGATCGGCCGTGGACGGTCGGTGTCCCGCGCGCAACTACAGCCGGGAGACCTGGTGTTTCCCAGTTCCGGGCACGTCGGCATCTACCTGGGCGACGGCATGATGATCCATGCGCCGCACCCGGGGGATCATGTCCGCATCGGCAAGGTGTACGCGTTCTACGCCGGGCGCCGCATCATCGGCTGACCCGCGCGGCGCACCGGCCGCCGCTGGTGCGACAGTTCGCGCCGGTGCGCCGCGACGAAAGCACCACCGCCGCCCGCTATTTTGCTGATATGTCGGAAATGCCGCAGCCGTACCGGCTGCATCGGCGGGCGGCCACCGCCGACTTCGAGGGCACGGCCGTGCCGGGTCTGCGAGCCGGGTACCTGCACCGCGAGGACGGGGGCCGGGTCGCGTCGGTCGGCACGAGTACGCGGAAATCGAGATCCTGCGCGCCTGGGGCTGGACGGACGAGACGCACTGCGCGTTCGACGCGGTGCGGGCGGCCGACGGCTCCTGGTGCGCGCCGGTCGCCGGCTGTCCGGCCGTCGAGCTGACCCGGACCGGCGACGAGGTCACCGGCCTGCGGCTCGCGGACGGCAGCGGCGGCTGGCTCCTTGCGATGGACACGCGACACGGATACTCTTCTTACATGACTATACAACTGAGATCGCCGAGCTATTTCGTGCTCGCCGCGCTGATGGACGGGGCGCTGCACGGCTACGTCATCATCAAGCGGGTGGAGGCGCTCTCGGACGGGTCGGTGCGGCTGGCCGCCGGCTCGCTCTATGCGGTGCTGGACCGGCTCGCCGAGGCCGGGCTGGTCGAGGTCGTCAGCGAGGAGATCGTCAACGGGCGGGCCCGGCGCTACTACGCGCTCACCGGCGACGGCGGCGACGCCCTACGGGAGGAGGCGGCCCGGCTCGCGGCCGCCGCGAAGGTCGTCACCAACGCGACGGCCCGGCGCCGCGCCATCAGCACGACGGTGAGCCCCGCATGAGCGCGGCCGACCGCACCGGGGACGACACGCGCACCCTCGTCCGCAGGTACGAGATGCTGCTGCACGCCTATCCCGG
The DNA here is from genome assembly GCF_040605635.1 of Dactylosporangium sp. NPDC005555. Lineage (NCBI taxonomy): Bacteria > Bacillati > Actinomycetota > Actinomycetes > Micromonosporales > Micromonosporaceae > Dactylosporangium > Dactylosporangium sp. NPDC005555. Next base: position 152,958 of record NZ_JBEXDG010000013.1, on the reverse strand, counting down.
GCGGTGGCGGGCCGAGCGGGGCGACGAGATGATCGGCACCCTGCTCGACGCCGCCGCACCCGGGCAGCGCAGGCCCAGCGTCCGCGAGTCGGCGAGCATCGTGACGCAGGGCCTGAAGGAGCGGCTCGACCTGCGCCGGCGGCGCACGACCCGCGCGGTGTGGACCGAGGGGCTGTGCATCGGCGCCCTGGTCCTGCTGGGTCAGGCGTTCGCCTCCGTCGCCCTGCGCGTCGTCGAGGACTCCCGCGACTTCCAGGACGCCCAGTTCCTCCACGACGTCGGTGCGAGCCCGTATCTGGTCGCCCACTACGCCGCCCCGCTGCTGCTCGGCATCACCGCCATGGCGGCGCTGGTCACGGGGCGGACGGTCGTCGCGGCCGTCGCGGCCGGCCTGTGGGCGGCCGCGCCCGCGATGTTCGGTCAGCTGCCGTGGCAGATCGTCACCGCCTTCGTGATCCTGGCCGGGCTGAGCGTCGCGGACAGGACACCGCGGCGGCGCACGTCAGCGGTCTGGCTGGCCGTCGTCCCGGCGGTCGCGGTGCTGTGGCTCGGCCACCACCTGCTGGCGGGCACCTACATCAGCCCGGCCGACGTGCTCCTGTATCCGTTCGTGCTGCTGACGGCGGTCACCGCCGGCGTCCTGATCGATCCACGGCTGCCGATCGCCGCGGCCTGCCCCACGATCGTGATCCTGCTCGACGCGACGCTGCACGTGCCCTCGCTGGTCCACGGTGCCACCATCGGTGGTGTGCCACAGGTCCACCTGCGGCCGCAGACCGTGATCCTCGGCGTGATCGCCGTGGGGCTCCTCACGATCGGGCACCTGCGGGCGCGGCGGCTGGCCCGCATCTGATTCACCGGGTCCTATGCTTGCCGGATGAGCGCGGAGCACCATCTGGCGAGGGCCCGGGAGCTGTACGAGCGGAGCGTCTTCGGCGACGACCACGACGCTCTGCTCGACGCCGACCGCGAGCTCGACGCGGTCGAGGCCGGCCTGGCGCTCGCCCGGGGCCGGGTCGTGCACGCCAGGTTCCTGCGGGACCGGGTCGAGGACCCCGCGGAGCTGCCGCTGTTCTCCCGGGCCGCCCAGCTGTTCCAGCAGCTCGGCGACGCCCGCGGCGAGGGCGAGGCGCTGTTCTGGATCGGATGCTTCCACCAGGTGGTCCGCCACGACGACGGCGCGGCGGTGCCCGCACTGCACCGGGCGAGGACCCTCGCGAAGGCCGCGGGTGACCCGCTCACGTTGTCGTACGTGCTGCGCCACCTCGGCATCTCCGCGCACCTCGCGGGAAGGCTCGACGAGGCGCGGGACCTGCTGGCCGAGTCGACGGAGCTCCGGGAGGAGATCGGCCACCAGGCGGGCGTCGCCGCGAACCTCGTCGGTCTCGCCCATGTCGCCGCGGCGCGGGGCCGGCACGACGAGGTGACGGCGCTGCTGGAGCGGGCGGAGCGGCTCGCGGCGGAGCACGGCGCCGCGGCCGTCGCACGCCAGGTCGGTGAGGCACGCCGCGCGCTCGACTACGATCGCGCGTCATGAGCATGATCACGCAGTACGCGCGGTTGCGCGACGGCGACCTGGCCGACCTGCGCGACCTGCTGCGGACCGACCACTTCGCGGCCAACGACCAGATCACCGACCGGCCGCACATCGACATCGACAAGGCGTGGGGCGGCCTGGAGTTCCTGCTCGCGCAGGTCGACGCGCCCGTCGACGTGATCAGCGGCGGCCTGCCGATCACCGACGAGCAGTGGGGCTACGACTCGCCGCGGGTGCTGACCCCCGACGAGGTCGCGACGGCCGCCGCGTTCCTCGACGCGACCCCGTTCGGGTCCCTCGCCGCGCACTACGAGCCGGCGGCGCTGCTCGCCGACGACGTTTACCCGACGATCTGGCACGACCCGAAGTCCCTGGACTATCTGCGGACGTCCTACGAGACCCTCGCGACGTTCTTCCACACCGCCGCGGCCGAGGGCGACAGCGTCCTCATCTGGATGAGCTGAGGCCCCGGCGGCGCCGACGTCGTCGAAGCGGTCAGGCCCGGGCGCGGGCACCGCCGAACCACTTCAGGCGCAGTGCCCGCAGCAGCAGGCCGGGACTGGCCAGGGCGTTCGGGTGGTCCAGCATCGTGGTGACCCTGTTCAGCTTCTGGCTGGTGACGTCGTCGGTCATCGACGCCTTGAGGATGACCTCGCTCGCCCACTTGATGGCCTTGTAGCCGCGGGGCTGGCCACTGGTGATGTGCGGCAGCCCCAGATCGGCGAACGTCGACACCTGCCAGGCGGCGTCGACGACGATCCGGACCCGCTCGAAGTAGCCGCGGGCCGGCTCGGTGGCGAGGTCCGGCCCGGTGCGCAGCCACTCCGACAGGCACGAGGCGTGCAGCGTCGCGGACGTCATGCCCTGGCCGTAGACAGGGTTGAACGAGGCGACCGCGTCACCCGCCGCGATGATGCCCGTGGGCAGCCGGTCGACCTGGTCGAAGTCGCGCCGGCGGCTGTCGGCCTGGTGGTACGTGATGACGTTGCCGATCATCGCGCCGCGCTCGGCGATGTCGCCGAACATCTGCGGGAAGTACTCCCGGCACCGCTTCGCGAAGTCGTCGACGTCGCGGCTGGGCCGGTCGTCGTCATACCCGGCGACCAGCATGATCCAGCGGTCGCCCTCCACCGAGCTGACGCCGCCGATGCGGGCGATGCGGTCCTTCGCCGGGGTGGTCTGCGAGATCGCGATCCAGCAGTCGCTGACCTTCGGGTCCCGCTGGAACAGGGCGGAGGCGTAGTTGAGCTTGATCGGCATGCGCTGCATCGGGGCGCGGGGCCAGCCGCGCTGCTCGAGCCAGTCGTTGAGCGAGCTTGCGCGGCCCATCGCGTCGACCACGAGCTGCGCGTCGATCTCCACGGGCTCCTCGGCGCCGGCCGGGACGTAGCGGGCGCCGACGACGCCGCCACCCTCCTCGGGGGCGAACAGGAGGCCTTCGGCGCGCCCGTACACCATCCGGATCTTCGGATTCTCCAGGACCCGCAGGCGGACCTGGGCCTCCAGGAAGGGGCGGGTGGTGATGAGGATCGGCTTCTCCGGCGGCGGCTCGGTCGTGGTCCGAAGCTCGTCGTTGATGAAGATCTTCGCGTCGGTGCGGCCCTCGTCGGGTGCCCCGGCGGCGACGGCGCGCTCGGTGAAGTCGGGCCACCAGCGGTCCAGCTGCACCTGGCCCGCGGGCAGCAGCGCGTGGACCTGGCTGCCCTGCGGCACGCCGGGGCGCGGGCCGGCGTTCACGTCGGTCTCGTCGCGCTCGACGATGACGACCTCGTCGGCGTGGTCGCTCAGCACCCTGGCCGCCATGAGGCCGGCCATGCTGCCGCCGAGCACCACCGCGCGCCGCATCAGGACCTTCGTGTCCGTCGGCGGGTGGGGCGTGTTGATCTCCGCGAAACGCTGCGCTGCTGTCGCTGCCACCGGCTCTCCCCAAGTCCGAAACCCATCGAGGATCTTACCCAACAAGCGAAGAAGCTTCTCGATCCGCCCGTGAGCTGGGAATTCATCCCCGTGAAACACACGGCGCCACGGAGGCTTCGGGGGTCGTCGCAATCTTGCGAGGATCGCATCGAAGTATTGCGCTGAGATGCTGACTGCTGGCAGGATTCCAGCCCAGAAGCCGACATGAGATGCCAGCACCGCCAACCGCGCCGTGACACGCGTGGGCTGCTCTGTGCCGGTCTGCGGGCCCGCCTGCCCGCTGCCCCGCCAACGCCATGCCCCCGCCCGCCCCGTCGCCAGTGCCCAGTCGTCCCGTCGCACCGCCCGCCGCGCCCGACCGCCATCGGGCCGGCTCAGCAGGCGTGCCCGCGGGACCCAGGACGCCCGACGGGCACACCCGAGGAGTCCACATGGGAGTTTCCCGCCGCTCCGTCATCACCACCGCGCTCGCCGGGACGGCCGCCACCGCCCTGCCCGTCGCGGTGGCCACCACCGCCGCCGAGGCCGCCAGCCCGCCCGGCGACGTCGTCGGCAAGGTCACCGTCGGCTACCAGGGCTGGTTCGCCGCGCCCGGCGACGGCGCCCCGATCAACGGCTGGTGGCACTACAGCCCCAACTGGTCCCTGCCGCCCGCGCCCGGCGCCTGCTCGATCACCTGCTGGCCCGACATGCGCGACTTCACCAAGGGATACCGCACCAACTTCGCCAACCTCGGCAACGGCCAGCCCGCGAACCTGTTCAGCTCCTACGACCAGCAGACCGTCGACACGCACTTCCGCTGGATGCAGCAGAACGGCTGCGACGTCGCCGCCCTGCAGCGCTTCAACCCGTTCGGTGGCGAAGGACCGACCCGCGACGCGATGGCCGCGAAGGTCCGCACCGCGGCGGAGGCGACCGGCCGCAAGTTCTACATCATGTACGACGTCACCTGGTGGCTGAACATGCAGTCGGAGATCAAGACCGACTGGACGACGAAGATGTCGGCGTACACCTCCTCCCCCGCCTACGCGAAGCAGAACGGCAAGCCGGTCGTGTGCATCTGGGGCTTCGGCTTCAACGACGACGGCCGCCCGTTCACACCGGCGCAGTGCCTCGACGTCATCAACTGGTTCAAGAACCAGGGCTGCTACGTGATCGGCGGGGTGCCGACGCACTGGCGGCTCGGCGAGGGTGACTCCCGCGTCGGCTACCTCGACGTGTACCACGCGTTCCACATGATCTCGCCGTGGATGGTCGGCCGGATCAGCGACGACGCCGGCGCCGACTGGTTCTACCAGAACCGGGTCCTGCCGGACCTCGTCGACCTCAACGCGCGCGGCATCGACTACCAGCCGTGCGTCATCCCCGGCGACCTCGCCGCCGGGCACCGGCGCCACGGCGAGCTGATGTGGCGCCAGTTCTACAACCACACCCGCGCCGGCGTGCCGAGCGTCTACATCTCGATGTTCGACGAGTTCAACGAGGGCAACCAGATCGCGAAGACCGCGGAGAGCGCGGCGTGGCAGCCCACCAACTCCGGGATGCGCGCCCTCGACGAGGACGGCACCCCCTGCTCCTCGGACTACTACCTGCGGCTCACCGCCGACGGCGGCCGGATGCTCAAGGGCCAGATCGCGCTGACCGCGACCCGCTTCACGGTGCCGTTCCCGACCGGCCCGGACCAGACCGCGCCGAGCGTCCCCGGCAACCTGCGGGTCACCGGCAGCACCGACACCACGGTCGCGCTCGCCTGGAACGCCTCCACCGACAACGTCGGCGTCGCCGGCTACCGGGTCTCCCGCACCAGCGGCTCCGGCACGGTGGCGGTCGGCACGACCAGCACCCTGGCCTTCACGGTGACCGGTCTGGCGGCCTCCACGGCGTACACCTTCACGGTCGCCGCCTACGACGCGGCCGGCAACACGTCCGGCGCCTCCAACGCCGTCACCGTCACCACCTCGGCACCGCCGAACAACAACACCAATCTGGCCCAGGGCAAGCCGACCTCACAGAGCAGCCAGACCCAGGTGTACGGCAGCGGCAACGCCGTCGACGGCAACACCGGCACCTACTGGGAGAGCGCCAACAACGCGTGGCCGCAGTGGCTGCAGGTCGACCTCGGCGCCGCCACCGCCGCCCGCCGGGTCGTGCTGACCCTGCCGTCGAACTGGGGCACCCGCAGCCAGACCCTGTCGGTCACCGACGGCTCGTCGGGCGCGACGATCGTCGCCTCCCGCAGCTACACCTTCGACCAGAACGCCGCCAACACGGTGACGATCACCCTGCCCACCACCACGAGCGTCCGCTACCTGCGGCTGACCTTCACCGCCAACACCGGCTGGCCCGCCGGCCAGGTCTCGGAGTTCCGCGTCTACACCGGCTGAACAGAAGCCCCCTGACCGACGCCGACGGTCGGGGCCGGGCGGGTGACGACCGGGCGCCGGTCGTCACCCGCCCTCCGGCTCTGACATCGAAAACTGTCCGAGCCACAGCGAGTCCAGCGGCTCGCCGGCCGGCACACCGCGGCCGGACGTCGACCGGTTGGATCGGACGCTCCGGAGCACCCGGTCATGCGGCCTTGAGGTAGCGGCCCATGTGGTACAGCAGGGGCAGACCCTCCTGGTGTGCGCCGACGACCGGTTCGGCCAGGACGATGGCGTGGTCGCCGGCGTGGACGCGGTCGGCGACGCGGCAGACGAGGACGGCGAGTGCGCCGTCGAGGACCGGGACGTCGTGGGCGCCGGTGTGCCAGCGGGTGGGGGTGGCGAAGCGGTCGATGCCGCTGGTGGCGAACTGGCGGGCGAGGTGTTCCTGGGCGTCTGTGAGGATGTGGACCCCGACGTGACCGGCGGCCTCGATCGTCGGCCAGCTCGACGAGCGGCGGTCGAGGCAGAACGACACCAGCGGCGGGTGCAGCGACACGGACGTGAACGACGTGGCGGTGAACCCGGCCGGGCCGGACGGTCCGGGCGCGGTGATCACCACGACGCCGGCGGCGTGCCGGCGCAGCAGCTGGCGGAACAGGTCGGGTTCGATGGCGGTGACGGTCATCGGGGTCCCCCTAAAGCGTCAGTGCGGGTGGACGGTGAGGATCGGGGTGGCGGCGGCGTCGGCGCGCAGGCGTTCGAGCCACTGGACGATGTGCGCGGCGACGGTGCGGTGGGTGGCGTCGTTGAGCACGTCGTGCCGGCCGTCGCGGACGGTGCCGAGCTCCGCGTTCGGCAGGCCCGCGGCGATCCGGTGGGCGGACCCGACGGGGCTGACGGTGTCTGCCTCGCCGTGCAGGACCAGGACCGGCACCGTGACGGGCGCGGGCGCCAGGAGCGCGGGCGCGACCGGCAGGGCCAGAGCCCCGCGCTGGAAGCCGGTGTCGCCGGTGAGCCGGGCCTGATGCGTCGGGCACGCGGTGCGGGCCTCCAGTTCGCTCGCCCAGTCGATGTCGACCTCGTCCTCGGCCGGCACACCGGCGGCGACGACCCCGGCGAACAGCGAAGGGTGGGCGGCGGCGACGGCGAGGGCGTGCAGGGCACCGGTGTCGGACCCCGCCAGCACCACCGGGCCGGTCGCGCCGGTCGCCAGGTCGACCGCTGTCTGCGGGGTGGCGGAGCGCACCGCGTAGCCGTCGGCGGCGATCCGGCGGCCGAACCGGTCGTAGACACCGGCGTGCTCGCCGCGGCCCGGCAGGATCAGCACGGTGCCGCGGACCGCGATCGCGGCCGGCGGGTCCCAGCGGGCGCCGCCGACGATGGGCGCCCCGATCGTCGCGGTCACCGGGCACCCGCCGCGACCGGCTCGGCGTCCTGCGGGAAAGAAGCCACCGAGGCACGGTGGGCGAGTTCCTGGCGGATCAGGGGCAGCAGGTGGCGGCCGTAGTCGATGGCGTCGTCGAGGGGGTCGTAGCCGCGGATGAGGATCGTGGTGACGCCGATGTCGACGTAGTCCAGCAGCGCCTGCGCTACGGTCTCGGGGGTGCCGACGAGCGCGGTGGAGTTGCCGCCCGCGCCGGTCGCCTTCGCCGGGGCCGTCCACAGTGCACGGTCGTGCAGGTCGCCCTTCGCGGCGGCGGCGAGGAGCCGCTGCGAGCCGACGTTCTGCGGTGCGCCGTCGGTGCGCCACGCGCGCTGCGGCCATTTCGCCGCGCCGGAGGTGATCGTGTCGAGGATGCTGTGCGCCCGCTCCCACGCGAGGTCCTCGGTGGCGCCGAGGATCGGGCGGAACGAGACGCTGATGCCGGGCACGTCGGCGCGGCCCGCGGCGGCCGCGGCGGCCCGCACGGACGCGATCTGCTCCGCGGTCTCCTTCAGCGGCTCGCCCCACAGCGCGAACGTGTCCGCGTGCCTGCCGCCGACACGGTACGCCGCCTCCGACGACCCGCCGAAGAACAGCGGGATCCGGTGCGCCGGCTGGACGTGCGCGGCGAAGTCGGCGAAGCGGTAGTAGCGGCCGTCGTAGTCGAACGGCTCCGGCGACGTCCACGCCCGGCGGAGGATCTCCAGGTACTCGTCGGTGCGCGCGTACCGCTCGTCCTTGCTCAGGTAGTCGCCGTCGCGCTGCTGCTCGGCGTCGTTGCCGCCGGTGATCGTGTGCACGGCGACGCGGCCGCCGCTGAGCTGGTCGAGGGTCGCGAACTGCCGCGCGGCGAGGGTCGGCGCGACGAACCCGGGGCGGTGCGCGATGAGCAGGCCGAGCCGCTCGGTGTGGGCGGCGACGTGCGCGGCGACCTGGCCGCCCTCGGGCCAGCCGGAGCCGTAGCCGATGAGGATCCGGTCGAAGCCGGCGTCCTCGTGGGCGCGGGCGAACCGGCGCGTGTACGCCGGGTCGATCACAGGGCCGGTCGGCGCGTGGATCTCCGAGGCGTGCTGGGTGCCGATCATGCCGACGAACTCGACCGTCATGGCGTGTGCTCCTTTGGGTTCGAACGGGACAGCGCGGCCTGTCCGGCCGCGGCGAGGATGGTGTCGGCCTGCGGGGTGCTCGGCGGGGTGCTCATCGCACGCCGGCCGGGAGCCGTGCGCGCCACTCGTCCGCGTGGTGGCACGCGACGGCCCGCTCACCATCCACTGTGGACACCTCCAGCAGCGGGGTGGTGGTGCACGCCGTGGTCGCGAACGGGCAGCGGGTCGCGTACGAGCAGGCGTCCGCCCCGAACGCGGCGACCGGCACGTGGTCCGGGGACGGGCGCAGGGCACGGGCCGGGATCGGGTGCTCGCGGCGGACGCTGGGCGCGGACGCGGTGAGCAGCGCGGTGTACGGGTGCCGCGGACCGGTGAGGACCTCCCCGATCGGGCCCTGCTCGACGAGCCGCCCGCCGTAGAGGACCGCGACCCGGTCGGCGATCCCGGCGAGGGAGCTCAGGTCGTGGGAGATGACGACGACCGTGACCCCGGACCGGTCGCGGAGGTCGGCGAGAAGCCGCAGCACGTGGTTGCGGTTGGACGCGTCGAGGGCGCTGACGGGCTCGTCGCACAGCAGCAGCCGTGGGTCGAGGGCGACGGCGCGGGCCAGCAGGACCCGTTGCCGCTGCCCGCCGGAGATCTGCCCCGGCAGCCGGTCGGCGAGGGACGGGTCCAGGCCGACCTGGGTGAGCGCGGCGGTGACCCGGGCCGCGATCGACGCCTGGTCCAGGGTGCCGGCGACGGCGAGGCCCTCGGCGACGATCCGGGCGACGGTGTGCTGCGGGTCGAGGGCGCGCAGCGGGTCCTGGAACACGTACTGGACCTGGCCGGTGCGCCGCCATGCCCGGCGGGCCCTGCCGCGCAGGGCGGTGAGGTCGGTGCCGTCGAACGTGATCCGGCCGGCCCGCACTGGTGCCAGGCCGACGACGGCGCGGGCGAGGGTGGTCTTGCCGGAGCCGGTCTCGCCGATGATGCCGAGGATCTCCCCCGCCCGCACCCGCAGGGAGAGGCCGGCGAGGACCCGGTGCCGGTCGAACGTCACGTCGAGCGAGTCCACGGACAGCAGCGTGCTCATGCGCCCACCAGCTCCAGGGTCGCGGCCCGGTGGCACCGGACCTGCCGGTCGTCCACTGTGGACAGCGGGGCTGGCGCACCGCACGCTTCCGACACGTGGGCGCAGCGGGCCGCGAAGCGGCAGCCCACGGGCATGGCGCCGGGCTCCGGCGGGCGGCCGGGGATGACCTCCAGGTCGCGGCGGCGCCAGTCGCCGAGCGAGGCGACCCGCAGCAGCGCCTCGGTGTACGGGTGCCGCGGGTTCGCGATCACGTCGGCGGTCGGGCCCTGCTCGACGATCTCGCCGGCGTAGAAGACCGCGATCCGGTCGCAGACCTCGGCGACGACGGCGAGGTCGTGGCTGACCAGCAGCAGCGCCAGGCCACGTTCCTCGCGCAGCTGCCGCAGCAGGTCGAGGACCTCGGCCTGCACAGCGGCGTCGAGGGCGGTGGTGGCCTCGTCGGCGACGAGGAGTTCGGGTTCCCCGGCGACGGCGATGGCGATGAGGGCCCGTTGCAGCATGCCGCCGGACAGTTCGTGCGGGTACTGGTCGTGGACGGCGGACGGCCGGCGCAGGCCCATCGCGGCGAGCAGGTCGACGGCGGCGGCCCGGGTCTGCGCCCGGGGCAGGCCGCGCTTGAGGCGCAGCTGCTCGGCGAGCTGCCGGCCGACGGTCAGCGACGGGTTGAGGTAGGAGGCCGGGTCCTGGAAGACGGCGGCGAGCCGGTTGCCGCGCACCCCGTCCCAGCCGCGCCGGTCCAGCGTCGTGAGGTCGGTGCCGCCGAGGTGGACGGTGCCGCCGGTGACGGCCACGCCGGGCGGCAGGACACCGAGGACGGCCCGGCAGGTGAGGGTCTTGCCGGAGCCCGACTCGCCGACGAGGCCGACGGACTCGCCCCGTCCGATCGTGAACGACACGTCCCGCACCGCCTCGTGCCCGGCAGGGCCCCGACGGGAGCGGCCGGCGCCGGTCGTACCGACGCCGCCGACGGAAACGTGGAGGTTGTCGACGCTCAGGACGGTGCTCATGCCGCCACCTCCGCTGCGCTCCGGCGTCGGCCTGAGCCAGAACTGTCACATGATGAGCGGCCCGAGCCGCTCCGCTGGCCGCTCACGCCGCCACCGCTCCGCTGCCCGCTCATCGGGCACCACCGGGGCGGATCGCGTCGGCGAGGGCGTTGAGCGCGGCGACGGCGACCATGATGAACGCCGCCGGGATGACCGGCGCCCACGGCTGCTGGGCGAGGAACCCGAGGTCGCTGGCGAGGATCCCGCCCCACGTGGGCGCGGGCGGCTGGACGCCGATGCCGAGGAACGTCAGCGACGACACCGCCAGGAGCGCGCCGCCGGTGGCCTGCGCGGCGGTGACGGCGACGGTCGGCACGACCTTGCCCCACACGTGGGTGCGCAGGATCCGCCATCGTGAGGCACCGAACAGTTCGGCGGCCTCGACGTACTGCGCGCGGGTGAGGCTGAGGCCGGCGGCGCGGGTGACGCGGAAGAACAGCGGCGCGAACAGCACCCCGATCGCGACCATCGCCTGGGTGAGACCGTTGCCGAGGACGCCGGTGACGGCGATCGCGAAGACGATGAACGGCAGCGTCATGACGGCGTCGACGGCGCGCAGCAGGACCCATTCGACGGCGCGGCCGAGCCACAGCGACGCGAGTCCCGGCAGGACACCGAGGGCGAGCCCGACGCCGACGCTCTCCAGGGCGGCGAGGACGGTGGTGCCGGTGCCCGCGAGGAGCCGGCTGAACACGTCACGCCCGAGGTAGTCGGTGCCGAAGGGATGGGCGAGGCTCGGCCCGCGCAGCGCCAGGTCCGGGTCCTGCAGCAGCGGGTCGTGCGGCGCGACGGCCCCACCGGCCACGGCGAGGAACGCGACGACGGCGAGCACGGCCACGGCGACGCGCGCGGACGGCAGTCGCAGCTTCGTGAACGGCCTGGCGGCCGTGAGGGTGCTCATCGCCGGCCCTGCGGGGTGAGGCGCAGCAGCGCCAGGTTGACGAGGGTGTTGCAGCCGAGGACCACCGTGACGGTGACGAGCAGGGTGCCCTGGATCAGCGGGATGTCGTGCTGCCCGGAGGCCTGCAGGGCCAGCTGCGCCAGGCCGGGCAGGTTGAAGATCTTCTCGGTGACGACGGCGCCGCCGAGGACCATCGGCACGCCGATGCCGAGCACGGTGAGAGCGGGCCCGATCGCGTTGCGCAGGGCGTGGCGGAACAGGACCCGCCGGGCGCCGAGGCCGCGGACGACGGCGCCGGTCACGTAGTTCTCGCCGAGCTGCCCGACGAGCGACGTGCGCAGCTGCCGGGCGATCGACGCGGCGATGTCGAGGCTCAGCGCGAGCGACGGCAGGATCGCGAACCGCAGCCACTGGACCGGGTCCTGGTCCAGCGCCACGTATCCGCCGGCCGGCAACGCCTTCAGCAGCACGGAGAAGACGACGATGAGCCCGATGCCGACGACGAACGGCGGCAGCGTGCCGAGCGCCGCGGCGACGGCGGTGACGGCCCGGTCGAGACGGCCGCCCTGCCGCAGCGCGGCGGCGATCCCGGCGGCGCCGCCGATCAGCACCGCGAGGAGGATCGCGAGGCCGGCGATGGCGAGGTCGACGGGCAGGGCGGCGAAGATGCTGTCGGCGACGGGGATCGTGGTGAAGTACGACCTGCCGAGGTCGCCCTGCAGGGCCGAGAACAGCCAGTCGAGGTACTGCACAGGCAGCGGCCGGTCGAGGCCGAACTCGTGGTTCATGCGGGCGATGTCGGCGGGGGTGGCGGTCTCGCCGAGGACGGCGGCGGCCGGGTTGCTCGGCGACAGCGCGCCGAGCCCGAACGTCAGCATCGACGAGAACACGAACACGACGACGGGGGTCGCGACGGTGCCGATCCATCCGCGCGGCTTCCTCGGGGGCCGTTCGGCCGGGGCCGCGCTTTTCGATATCGCTTCCGGCGGCCGGGAGAGCAGGGTGGTCATGACACGGTCACCCCTTCGAAGCGCTGGACGACCGTGAACCCCGGGATCGCCGACACGTTGGCCCGGCGGGCGAGGATCCGCGGCACGCTGTACAGGAAGACGTTCGGCATCGACTTCACGGCGACGGTGGTCGCCGCCTGCAGGACGCTCGGGTAGGACGGGTCGTCGAGCGGGGTCCTGCTGACCTTCGCGAGGGCGTCGGCGAGCTCCGGCGGCGTCTGCCGGCCCGGGTTCATGAGGCCTTCCTTGCCGAACAGCACCTGGAACGCCTGGACCGCGGAGTCCCGGCCGGCGAACTGGTCGACGAACAGGGCCTTGCTGTGCTGCACGTATACCAGCTGTGTGGCCTGCGCCTGCGGGATGACCTCGATGGTGGCCTTGAACCCGGCCGCGTTGAGCTGGGACTGCAGCTGCTCGGGGACGCCCTCGGCCTTGGCGGTGGTGATGACGACCTCGACCGGCGCGGTGCCGTAGCTCGACTGCGCCAGAAGCTGCTTCGCCTTCGCCGGGTCGTACTGGTGGATGCCGTCGAGGCTGTCGCTGTAGCCGGCGTAGCCCTTCGGGAACGGCTGGTAGGCGACGTCGCCGTGGCCGAACTGCGCGGTCTTGAGCAGCGCGGCCCTGTCGACGGCGTAGCGCAGCGCCTCGGTGACCTTCGGGTCGTCGAACGGCTTCTTCGTGATGTTCACGTCCAGCACCGCGACGACCAGCGACGGGATCACCTGCACCTGCAGGCCCGCGGCCTTGGCCGCGTCGACCTGGCTGCCGGGGATCTGGGCGACGTCGTACTGCCCGGACTGCAGCGCGGCGACGACGGTGGCGGGCTCCGGCAGCGGGTACGCCTCGAAGCCGCCGAGCTTGATGTTCGCCGCGTCCCAGTAGTCGGGGTTGCGGGTGAGCGTCGCCTTGGCGTTCTGCACGTACGAGGTGAGCGTGAACGGCCCGGCGCCGGCGGGCTTCGTCGCGAGGCCGGTGGCGTCGCCCTCGAACGCGGCCGGGCTGACGATCATGCCGGTCTTGCCCGCGAGGAGGTTCGGGATCTGGTAGTCGGGCTGGGCGAGGCCGAGCACGACGGTGGTCGCGTCGGGCGCGGTGACCGACCTGACGTTGGCGAGCTGCGCGGCGACGAGCGATTTGGGGAAGTCGCGGCCGCGTTCCAGGCTCTTCTTCACCGCGGTGGCGTCCAGGGCGGTGCCGTCGCTGAACTTCAGGCCCGGCCGCAGCGTGAAGGTCAGGGTGGTGCCGGCGCTGTCGTACTTCCAGCCGGTGGCGAGCGCGGGGACGGCGTTGCCCTGCTCGTCGAGCTTGGTGAGGCCGGCGTAGACCAGCGACAGGATGTGCACGTCCCAGCCGGCGGAGGAGGTGACCGGGTCGAAGCTGGTGACGGTGGACCAGCCCCACTTGAGGGTGCCGCCGGCGGCGCCGGCGCCGGGTCCCGCGACCGTCCCGTCACCGCAGGCGGCGAGCAGGGTCGCGGTGCCGGCTACGGCACCCAGTCCGAGGAACGACCTGCGGGTCAGCGATGAGCTCATGGGGACGGAAGCCTTTCGGATGTGTCGGAGGGTGCGCGTCATCGGCCGCGGCGCGGTGCTGGGCACGGCGCGGCGGCGGGAGCCGCTTCGGTGGGAGGTGCGGGCGGAGAGCGCCCCGATGGATCGACGGTGACTTATCGACAGAGGGCGCTTGCCGTGCGCCTGAAGTCGACGTAGCGACGAACTACGCCGGGGTGGGTCGATGTCATGTGCCCATCATGCGGACGGCGCGGAACTCACGTCAATAGCCATCTGGAAGTGTCTTATTGTTCGAGACAAATCCGATGGTTTTTATAGGAGTTTTCAGGCCGGGGCGACGCGCTCGGCCGCGTCGACGTACTCCGCCAGGGGGCGCCACCCAGGCACGACCACCCTGCCCAGGGGGCCTTCGAAGAGCAGCGTCGGCAGCGCGTACCGCAGACCGCCGTCGATCTCCTTGGCGGCGCCGCAGTGTGGACCCGGCGCGGTGAGGCCGATCACCTCAGGTGCCGGCCGGCGGGTTTCCCGCCAGTCCGCGCGGACGGCGGCCTCGATCCCGGGCGAGGCGAGATCGCGGGCGAGGGCGTCGAGATCCAGCCCGGCGACACCGCTCGCGGCGGCGAGGACGCGTTCCGGCGTGTCCGCGGGCTCGCCGCGCAGGAACATGGCCTCGCGCAGCTTCCGCAGTACGGCATCCTCGAAACCCTGCAGGGCGGCGGCCTTCGCCCCCAGGGACGCCGGCCACGAGCTGAGCGCGACCCGCTCCAGCGTCGCGGGGCAGGGCGCGCCGGTGTGGCCCGACACGTTCTCGATGAAGCGGTGATACCAGGCCGTCTCCGCCGCCGGGTCCGGGGGCGGGTCGTCGTCGAGGTCGAACAGGATGCCGTAGACGCGCCGCCAGCCGGCCCGGCCCCCGGTGAGCTCGCGCAACCGCCCGAACGTCGGCTCCGACCCCCACGCCCACGGGCACATCGGGTCGGTGAACTCGACGATCTCCAGCATGCGCTCAGTCCGCCCCGGCGCCGAACAGGCTGGGGAGGTTGACGACGACGCCCTCCTGGCTGCTGCGGGCGATGACGACGACCGCCTCCTGCGTGCCAGGGTTCTCCTCGCGGTGCGGGACGAACGGCGGCACGAAGATGTAGTCACCGGGCTCGGTCTCGATCCTCCGCTCGGCGCCGTCCTCGGCGAAGACGAACACCGGGTTGCCGGACACGACGTAGATGGCGGTCTCGGCCTCGCCGTGGTGGTGGTCGCCGGAGCTGGTCGCCGGGGCGACGTGGGTCTGGCCCATCCAGACCTTCTCCGAGCCGACGGTCTTGCCGGACACCGCCTCCAGGCGGGTCATGCCGGTGGTCTGCCGGGTGTCGCCGCTGAGCTCCCTGCCCTTGATGTGCCGCAGCGGGGCGTGCCAGTGGTCGGTCATGGTGGACTTCTTTCTACGCGGTGCTGCTGACCAGTCGTTGCGCTGCCAGGAGGGTCGCGGCCGGCTCGGGCGGGGTGTCGGTGAGCAGGTCGGCGATGGTGACGCCGGTGAGGATCTCCTCCGTGCGGGCCTGGATGGCGCGCCAGACCGCGGTCACGCCGGGTGCCCGGGCCGCGTCGCCCTCCAGGGTCTCGCCGTGGACGGTCATCAGCTCGCCGTCGACCGCGGCGACGACGTCCGCGAGGGTGATCGTGGCGGCGTCCCGGCCGAGCCAGTAGCCGCCCTCGCAGCCGCGCTGGCTGCGGACCAGCCCGGTGCGGCGCAGGTCGCGCATGACGGACTTGAGGAACCGGTACGGGATGTGCTGGGCGGCGGCGATCCCCTCGCAGACCAGCGGGCGCCGGGCGTCGGCCGCCAGCTCCACCAGTGCGCGGATGGCGTAGTCCGCCTTCGCCGATATGCGCATCGCGGGTCCTCGTTTCACGTTGCGGTCGCGAAACCCTACCAAACGACTTCGGTATGTATCCATTGCAGCCAGAACCGTTTGGAGTCTTTTAGTCCGTTTTGTCGTTAAGGTCACCAGTGGCCGGGCACGACGCCCGGCCGGACGGGAGCGACGAAAGCATGAACCGCAGGAGTCTGCTGCTGGGCGCGGGCGCGGTCGGCATCACGGCCGCCGTCGGCGGCGCCGCGATCGCGGTGGCCGCGCCGGACGACACCGAGGCGGGCCGGCGCCCGCAGCCGCTGCTCACCTGGGAGCTGACCGGCGGGTTCGTGCCCGCCGGCTGGAACGCGTTGCGCGCCCCGCGCCTCGCCGCGTACGACGACGGCACCCTCATCGCCGACGCCACGCACCGCCTGAAGATCGGCCAGGGCACGCTGCGCTCGCTGCGCAGCCACGCCACCGCGGTCCTGCGCGACCCGGCCAACGCCCGGCGCCGCGCCGGCGCCCCGATGATCGCGGACGTGCCGTCGACCGTCTTCATCGTGCGCGCCAACGGCCGCCGTTTCCGCGCGCAGTACGAGGGCCTCGAGGAGACCCGCTCGGACAAGGCGTACCCGCAGGCGTCGTACTCGCTGCTGGACCACCTCGCCCAGCTCCGTGACCGCACGCTGGAGCACGGCTCGTCGTTCCACCCGGACGCGGTCCGGCTCATCGCGGTCAAGCTCGACCCGTCACAGGCTCCCTCCCGGCCGACGGTCGTCCAGCCGTGGCCCGCCGAGGTGCCGCTGCCGCGCCTGGGCCGGGACGAGTTCGTCGCCCAGCTCGACCTTCGCGGCCGTCAGGCCCGCGCCCTCCTGCGCGCCGTCCCGCGCCCCGACCCGGCCCGCTGGCCGGTCTTCGCCACCCCCGACGGCAACCGCTTCCAGGTCAACCACCGTTTCCTCCTCCCCCACGAGTGACCACCCGAACTCTCCACGAGTGACCACTCGAACTCCCACGAGTGACCACTCGAAGCGCACCTCGACGAGCCCGGCCGCGGCGGCACTGACCGCCGGGCCGGGTTCGGCGAGGTCCGCGGACGACTCAGACGATCCCCGCCGCCCTGCACGCGTCCGCGTAGGCGCCGGCGCACAGCGCGGTCGGCGTGACGAAGCCGTCCTTCACCACCGTCGACGCGATCGTGTCCTTCGTGACCGTCACCGGATCCAGCAGGATCGACGGGATCCGCCCGGCGCCGTTGTCGACCGTCGCCGGCGCGGAGGGCCGCTTGCCGCGCACCAGGTCGTCGGCGAGGACCGCCGCCCGCTCCGCCTCGGTCCGGATCGCCTTGTAGACCGTCATGTACTGGTCCCCGACGAGGATGCGCTGCAGCGCGGCGGTCTCGGCGTCCTGCCCGGTGACCGGCACCTGCGGCAGGCCCGCGGCCTTCATCGCCGCGATCGCCGCCCCCGCGGTGCCGTCGTTCGCGGCGTACACGCCGACGATCGTGCGTCCGCGCAGCGTCGGCAGGATCCGGGCGGTCCACGCCTTCGCGTTGTCCGGGTTCCATTCCGCGGTGTCGGACTCCGCCGCGACCCGGACCTTGCCGTCGAGGCCCGCGTGCGCGCCCTGCTTGAACAGGGTGGCGTTGTTGTCGGTGGGCGAGCCGTTGATCCAGAGGATCTCCCCCGCGGACGCCCTGGCGCCGAGGGCCTGCAGCAGCGCCGCGGCCTGCAGAGCGCCGACCTTCGCGTTGTCGAAGGAGATGTAGTAGTCGACCGGCGTCCTGAGCACGAGGCGGTCGTACGAGATGACCGGCACGCTCTTCGCACGGGCCGCCGCGACGATCTCCCCGGCGGCGAGGCTGTCGACCGGCGTGAGGACGAGGACCTTCGCACCCTGGTCGAGGGCGTCCCGCGCCTGCTGCAGCTGCTTGGCGGCGTCCTGCTCGGCGTTGCGGTAGTCGACCTCGCACCGGGGGCACAGCTCCGACAGCTTCTGCGCGAAGTACGGCTGGTCGCCGGCCTCGTACCGGCTGGCCTTCCGCTCCGGCAGCAGCAGCGCCACCCGGGCGGACGGCCCGGCGTCGCCGGTCTCCAGCGCCTGGGTGCAGCCGGCGAGCAGGGACAGCGCCACAAGCAGCAGAAGGCGCACAGCACACCTCAATACGTGAAGCGGGACACGAGGCCACGCATGTCGGAGGCCATCCGGGCGAGCTGGTCGACGGCCTCGCCGGTGCTGGTGACGCCCTCGTTGGTCGACCTGGTGGCGGCGGCGACGCCGGCGATGTTGGTGGCGATGTCCACGGACCCGCCGGCGGCCTCGTCGACGCTGTGGCCCATCGTGCGGGCGGTGACCGCCTGCTGCTCGACGGCGGCGGCGATCGAGTGCTGATATTCGCTCATCTGGGCGATGACCTCACCGATCTGGCCGATCGCGTTGACGGCGTCCTCGGTGTCGAGCTGGATCGCCTGCACGCGCCTGCCGATGTCGTCGGTCGCGCGGGCGGTCTCCCGGGCCAGGTCCTTGACCTCCTGGGCGACGACGGCGAAGCCCTTGCCGAAGTCGCCCGCCCGCGCGGCCTCGATGGTGGCGTTGAGGGCGAGGAGGTTCGTCTGCCCGGCGATCGAGGTGATGACCTTGACGACCTCGCCGATCTCGGCGGAGGACGAGCCGAGCTTGCCGATGGTCTCGTTGGTGGCGGCGGCGATCGACACGGCGGTCGCGGTGACGGTGGCGGCGTGCGCGGTGCTGCGGGAGATCTCCTCGATCGCGCCGCCCATCTCCATGGTGCCGTGGGCGACGGCGGCGACGTGCTCGCTGACCTCGCCGGCGGTGCGGGCGACCAGCGAAGCGCGGGAGTCGGCGTCGGTGGCGCTGGTGTCGATCTGCCGGCTGATCGCGGCGAGCTCCTCCGCGGCGGCGGACAGGGTCGCGGAGTTGTCGCCGAGGCTGCGCACGGCCTCACGGGTGCTGGCGGTCGCCGCGTTCAGGGCGCGGGCCATGTCGCCGACCTCGTCGCGTTGCCGGATGTCGGCGTCGGCGGTGAGGTCGCCGTCGGCGACGGCGGTCAGCACGCCGTGCACCCGGCGGATCGGGCGGACGATGAGCCCGGTCAGGTGCCGGCTGAGCAGCAGCGCCGCGGCGAGCCCGGCGAGCAGCGCGACGACCATCGCGATCCTGGCCCGCCCGTAGGCGTCGGACGCGGCGCTGGTGGCGGACCGGCCGCTGGCCTGTTCGTAGGCGAGCAGGTCGGTGAGCGCGTGCACGGCGTTGGCGGTGACGGTGGCGCCGTCGCCGAGGTACGCGGCCTGGAAGCCGGGGATGTCACCGGCGGCGACGAGCGGCAGCAGCCGGTGGTCGCGGATGTTGCGGAACGCGCCCCACCAGATCTCGAACCGGGCGAGGAGCTGCCGCTGCCTGGTGGTCGTGACGGTCGCGCGGTACGCGGCGAGCTCGGCGTCGACGGTGGCGTCCGCGGCGGCGATGCCGTCCTGGAACGCCTTGCTGGCGACCGGCCCGTTGGACAGGGCGAAGTTGGCGACGTCGTTCTGGACCTTCATGGCCGCCTGGTTCATCGCGGCCAGGTGCGACGACGGGACGAGGTTGGCGTTGTAGAGGTCGGCGGCCTTCGCGTTGACCTCGCCGAGGCTGGTGACCCCGACACCGAGGACGACGGCGCCGACCGCGCAGCAGACCAGGACCAGCAGGAGGAGCTTCCGGGCGACCGGCTGGTCGGCCAGCCACTGCCGTCCCGGCCGCCGCGTCTCTGCATGCTCCACGACTCCGCCGATCGGCGGCCGGACCCCGGACCTGAGCGAATTACGTCACAGTGCCCGGCGCAGCCATTCCTCGACGCCGGCGACGTGGATCGTCGCCCAGGAGCGGGCGAGGTCGGGCTGGCGGGCGGTGATCGCGTCGACGATCGCCTGGTGCTGCTCGCGGGTGCGGGCGGCGGCGCCCTCCTGGGTGAGGCCGCGCCAGATCCGCGCCCGGGTCGTCGGCCCGGACAGCCCGTCGATCAGGGAGCACAGCACGGCGTTGCCGGAGCCCGCCGCGATCTGCCGGTGGAACTCCAGGTCGTTGGCGACGAGCGCCTCGATCGGGGGGTCGTCGCCGAGCTCGTCGAGGACGGCCTGGAGTTTCGCGATGTCCGCGGGCGTCATCCGCTCGGTCGCCAGGGCCGTCGCGGCCGGCTCGAGGATGCGGCGGACCTCGAGGAACTGCAGGACGGTGTCGTCGCGGTGGAAGTCGACGACGAAGCTCAGCGCGTCCAGGAGCAGGTCCGGGGCGAGGCTGGTGACGTAGGTGCCGTCGCCCTGGCGGACGTCGAGGACCCGGATCATGGACAGGGCCTTGACCGCCTCGCGGAGCGAGTTGCGGGACAGGCCGAGCCGTTCGGCGAGGTCCGCCTCCTTCGGCAGCCGGTCGCCGGGGCCGAGCTCACCGGAGGTGATCATGCCCTTGATCTTGTCGATTGCCTCGTCGGTCAGTGCCATGGGTGCCTCATGTGTTCATCAGGGGCGACTCTACGCCGGTCCCGCCGGTGTCCAGTTGATAGACGGCCGCGGCGGTGCCGCCGAAAACGGCCGCGCGCTCCGTGTCCTGCAGGAGGTCCTGCAGCAGTTCGACGACGGTCTCCAGGACGCGCCGGTACGACGCGGCGAGGAGGCAGACGGGCCAGTCCGAGCCGAACATGAGCCGTTCGGGACCGAACAGGTCGATCGCCGCCCGCACGTACGGCCGCAGGTCCGAAACGGTCCAGGAGGACCATTCTGCCTCGGTGACCAGCCCGGACAGCTTCGCCGTCACGTTCGGGCACCGCGCGAGGAGCCCGAGGTCGTCGCGCCACGGCTGCGGCGAGCCCGAGCGCAAAGGGGGCTTGCCCAGGTGGTCGAGGACGAACCGGACCTCCGGCAGGTCGGCGGCGAGCCGGGCGCACTCGCGGAGCTGGTCGGGCCGGACGACCAGGTCGAAGGCGAGCCCGGCGGCGCCGATCGCCCGCAGCCCGGCCCGGACCTCCGCGGCGTCCAGGTACCCGGCGGGCTCGGCCTGGACCTGCGCCCGGAGCCCGACGAGATACCCGGCACCCGGCAGGCCCCGGTAGTACTCCAGGGGCGGGTCCGACGGGTCGGCCCAGGCGACCACCCCCGCGATCTCCGGCGTGTCCAGGGCGTGCCGGAGCAGCACCGGCGTCTCCGAAAGCGCGCAGAGACCGCCTTCGACGAGGACGGTGCGCGCTACGCCCGCCGCGGCGAGCTCGGGCCGCAGGTCCGCGGGGCCGAACGTGCGGCGGATCGGGGCGAGGGCGGGGTCGTCGAGCCAGGTGTACCCGTCGTCGAGGTCCCACAGATGGTGATGAGCATCCACAACCACAGCGTCCACAACCACAGCGTCCGCAGCCACAGCGTCCACGGTCACAGCAGCCCGGCATCCCGCAGCGCCGGCCACAGCGTTTCCGGCGGCGGCGTCGCGGCGAGCTCGGCGTTGCGGCGGATCTGCTCCGGGGAGTCGGCGCCGACGACGACGGCGGTGACGGCCGGGTCGGCGGCGGCGAACGCGAGCGCCGCCGCCGGCAGGGTCGTGCCGTGCCGGTCGCAGACGGCCGCGATCTCGCGGGCCCTCGCGACCAGGGCGGCGGGCGCGGCGCCGTACTCGTACGGCAGGTCGGCACGCGGGTCGGGCAGCGCCAGCAGGCCACTGTTGAACACGCCGGCGTTGAGCACGCCGACGCCCGCGGCCGCGCACGCGGGCAGCAGCGCCTCGCGGGCCGGCTGCTCCAGCAGCGTGTAGCGGCCGGCGACGAGGACGACGTCAGGGCTGCACTCGGTGACGAGGCGGGTCAGGACGGCGGCGTCCTTCGACCCGGCGCCGATCGCGCCGACGACACCTTCGTCGCGCAGCTCCGCGAGGGCGGGGAAGCCGGTGCGCAGCGCCACCTCGGGGTGCTGCTCGGGGTCGTGCAGCAGCGCCACGTCGACCCGGTCGAGGCCGAGCCGGGCGAGGCTCGCCTCCAGGGACCGGCGGATGCCGTCGCGGCTGAAGTCCCACACCCGCCGGTGGGTGGCGGGGACGACGAAGCCCTCGGTGTCCATGCCACCGGCGTAGGACGGGTCGCCGACGAGGAGCCTGCCGACCTTGGTGCTGATGGTGTACTGCCCACGCGGCCGCTCCCGCAGCGCTTCGCCCAGCCGCCGCTCGGACAGCCCGAGGCCGTAGTGCGGCGCGGTGTCGAAGTAGCGGAGCCCGGCGTCCCAGGCGGCGTCGACGGTCGCGCGGGCCCGGTCGTCGCTGATCTCGTGGTAGAGGTTGCCCAGCTGCGCGCAGCCCAGCCCGAGTCTCATTTCGGCGGCCTGACCCGCAGCCCGTGCATGCCGCCGTCGACGGACAGCACGGTGCCGGTGGTCGCGCCGGCGAGGGGGCTGGCGAGGTAGGCGATGGCGTGCGCGACCTCCTCGGCGCTGACGAGGCGGCCGGTCGGCTGCCGGGCCTTGAGCGCCGCGAGCTCCGCGTCGGGGTCGGCGGCCTGGGCGAGCAGCCGGCGCACCCACGGCGTGTCGGCGGTGCCGGGGTTGACGCAGCAGACCCGGATGCCCTCGCGGACGTGGTCGGCGGCCATCGCCGCGGTCAGCGCCTGGACGGCGCCCTTGCTGGCGCTGTACAGCGCGCGGTCGGGCAGCCCGGCGTGCGCGGCGATGGAGCAGGTGTTGACGATCGCGGGGTGCGCGGAGCGGCGCAGGTGCGGCAGTGCGGCGCGGCTGACGCGGACCAGCCCGACGACGTTGACGTCGAGGACCCGGTGCCACTCGTCGTCGCTGTTGGTCTCGACGGTGCCGACGGCGCCGATCCCGGCGTTGTTGACCAGGATGTCGAGCCCGCCGAGGCGTTCGACGGCGGACTCGATGCCGGCCCGCACCCCCGCGTCGTCGGCCACGTCGGCGGCGATCCCGATCAGCGGCTCGGGCAGCCCGTCGGGGCGCAGGTCGAGGCACGCGACCCTGGCGCCGCGCCCGGCCAGGTGCAGGGCCGTGGCCAGCCCGATCCCGGAGGCGCCGCCGGTGACGACGGCGGCGAGCCCGTCAAATTCTCCTCGCACAAGACCCCCAGATACATCGGAGGTTTGATGTCTACCAGTCCGCAGCCACGAAGCACAAGCGCCGGAGGCCCGAGATTCATCCGATGACCGCGCTTTTCGAGCGCGCCTGGACGGCGAGCGTGGGCGCGTCGAGGGCGTCGACGGCCGGGGCGGGGCGGTGGGTCAGCACCGGCGGGACGTGGACGGGCACGTCGACGGCGGCGGCGAGGATCAGCGCCAGGGCGATCGCCGTCGGCCGGCACTCGGGGACCTTCGACAGGCTGGCGGCGCACAGCTCGGCGATCTCTGGCGGCAGCCCGGCGATCGGCGGCAGGTCGGACGGCGGCGTGCAGCGGTGGGCGTGCAGGACCTGCTCGTCGGTGTCGACCGGCCACGGGATCCGGCCGGTCAGGCACTGGTAGAGCAGCACCCCGGCGGCGTACACGTCGGTGGCGGGGCTCGCCGGGGCGCCTTCGAGGCGTTCCGGGGCGAGGTAGGCGGGGGTGCCGAACAGGATCCGCTCCGACGGGTGGCCGATGGGGGCGGCGACACCGAAGTCGAGGATCTTCGCCCCGGCGGCGGTGAGCACGACGTTGGCCGGTTTCACGTCGCGGTGGACGATGCCGTGGCCGTGCGCGGCGGCGAGCCCGGCGCCGACCTCCGCGCAGATCCGCCCGGCGACCTGCCAGTCCAGCGGTCCGTCGCGCATCGCCTCGACGAGCAGCGGGCCCTCGACGAGCTCCATCACCAGGTACGCGGTGCCCCTCCCGCCGCGGCGGGACGTGCCGAAGTCGTAGACGGCGACGACGTTGGGGTGGGCGAAGCGGGCGCCGGAGCGGGCCTCGTTGCGGGCGCGGAGGAACGCGTCGGGGTCGGCGGCGTGCTCGGGGGTGAGGAGCTTGACCGCGACGTCCCGGTCGAGGACGTCGTCGTGCGCACGCCAGACACTCGCCATGCCGCCCTGGCCCAGCTTCGGGCCGAGGCGGTACCTCCCACTCAGACACCGCATGCCTCTCCCTTTCCCTGATCGCCGGCGAACCACACGGCAACCCGGCGGGCAACCCGGGCGCAACCACCCGCGGGTGGGCTCGAAGGGGATCACCGACAGGAGGCGTGTGTGCACACAAGGAGATGGGTGCTGCTCGCCGCCGGGGCGGCCGGGATCGCGGCGTCGTCGGTGACCGGGGGCCGGCTCCAGCACGTGATCTGGCTGCTGACCGCGATCGCCTGCGCGTCGCCGCTGTTCGTGCCCGCCGGGGGGACGGCGGCCCGCATCGGCGGCGACGAGTTCGCGGTGCTGCTGCCGGGATCCGACGCGGCGGCCGCCGGCGTCGTCGCCCGCGCGTTCCTGGACCTGCTGGACGTGCCGGTCCTCATCGACGGTCACCCGCTGCGGGTGCGGGCGAGCGTCGGCGTCGTCGACGGGGACCCGAAGGCCGCCGAGACGCTGCTGCGGCGCGCCGACGCCCGCATGTATGAGGTGAAACGCGAGCGTCAGATGTCCTCGTCGAGCTGAGTCGCGCGGCGCGGCTCACGGACCAGCTGGCCGGTGGAGTCGACGGCACCGTCGTCGATGCGTCCGCCGCGCTGCTCGTGCACGGCGCGGCTCTGCGCCTGCTCGTGCTCGCGCCGCGCGGCCGCCCGGGCCCGCCCCTCCGGGCTGTCGGGGTCCACCCCGGTCGGGTCCTGTGCGTTCATCGGATCACTCCCAACGGTTGGCGTGAGGAGGGTCACCTTACCCATACCTCTCGCGGCTAATCCAGCGGTACTTCGCCACAGCGCTACGTTTGGACGGTTGCCCGCGACACTCGTCCGACGAGGAGAAGCATCCGCATGTCAGAGCAGATCAGCGCGCACGCCGGGGCGGCCGGCACCATCGACGTCGGCGGTGACCTGACCGTCAACCGGCTCGGGTTCGGCGCCATGCGCGTCACCGGCGAAGGCATCTGGGGCGACCCGCCCAGCCGCGCCGACGCCGTGGCCGTCCTGCGCCGCGCCGTCGAGCTCGGCGTCACGTTCATCGACACCGCCGACTCCTACGGGCCCGACGTCAGCGAGGAGCTGATCGCCGAAGCGCTGCATCCCTACTCCGACGACCTCGTCATCGCCACGAAGGGCGGCCTGGAGCGGCCCGGCCCCGGCGAGTGGACGTCGAACGGTGATCCGGCGCACCTGCGTCGCGCCCTGGACGGGAGCCTGCGCAGGCTCCGGTTGGAGCAGATCCCGCTTGTACCAGTTCCACCGGCCCGACCCGGACGTGCCCCTGGAGGAGTCGATCGGCGCGCTCGTGGAGCTCAAGGACGCCGGCAAGATCCGGCACATCGGCCTGTCCAACGTCACCGAGGAGCAGCTGCGGGTCGCCCAGCGGCTCACCCCGGTCGTGTCGATCCAGAACCGGTACAACGTCGGCGACCGCGGCTCGGAGTCCATCATCGACCTGTGCGAGCAGGAGAGCATCGTCTTCCTGCCGTGGGCGCCGATCCAGAATCTCGACGGGGTGAGCGCCGTGGAGGACATCGCCGCGCGCTACGGCATCGGCACCCGGCAGCTGGTGCTCGCGTGGCTGCTCGCCCGGTCGCCGGCGATGCTGCCGATCCCGGGCACCGGGTCGGTCTCCCACCTGGAGTCCAACGTGGCCGCGGCGGCGGTCGCGCTGACCCCTGCCGAGGTCGCCACGATCACCGCCGCGACAGCCGCCTAGCCCGCGAGGTCGCCCGCCCGGTCGGCGGGCACGACCACGTACTGGCGCAGCGACAGGTCACGGAAGGTCACCGGACCCCGCGGCCCCGGCACGCGGTCGATATTGATGCCCGTCTCCGGCAGGGCGAGCAGCTTGAACCCGTCGAGGAGCCGGGTCGTCGCGTTCCAGAACGCGCCGGTCCCGGTGTAGGCGGAGAGGAACTCCCGCGCGGCGGCGGCGGACTCGGTGACGATCCCCGCCGCCAGCCCGGACGTCTCGTCGTTGGCGACGTGGGCCGCCTCCTGGACGCCCGCGACCGGGGCGATCGTCACCGTCGCCTCGCCGGCCGAGTCCAGGGCCCACTCGTAGCCGAGCGGGTGGCTGTGCGGCGGCAGCGACGCGGCGATCGCCGGGGTGCGGGCGGCGAGCGTCGCGACGATCCCGGGGACGGTCGCGTCCCAGATCGCGGCGTGGACGAGCAGCAGGTTGAGCCGGTTGCACACGCCGAGCCGGTCGAGACCGGCGTCGACCAGCGCGGCGGCCTTCGCCGGGTCGGCGGCCTCGTCGAGGTAGAGGACGCCGCCGCCGTCGGCGTGGGCCAGGGTCCGCACGCCGTGCAGGGCGGCGCGCTCGGCGAGGCTGCGGGTGCTGTCGCCGCTGCCGCGCAGGATGACGAGCGGGATGAGCCCCGCCTGCGAGACGAGCGCCTCCGCGGAGTCCCGGCCCTTCGCCCGCACCAGCTGCACGGCGGCGGGGTCGAGGCCGGCGTCGGCGAGCGCGGGCGCGACGACGCCGTCCATGAGCGCGACCGCGGAGGCGAGGGCGGCGGAGCCGGTGCGCAGCACGCCCGCGTTCTGCGACTTGACCAGCTGGGAGGCGACGTCGACGGTGACGTTGGGCCGGGCCTCGTAGTTGGCGCCGATCACCCCGACGGGCCGGCGCCACTCCTGCAGCACCAGGCCGCCGTCGAGGGACCGGATCGTGCGCCGGGCCGGCTCCGCCTCGACCCCGGCGAGGATGTCCAGCTGCTCGGCCATCGCCGCGAGGCGGGTCTCGTCGAGCTTGAGCCGGTCGAGCAGCCCGCCGCTCATCCCGTCGGCGGCGGCCCGCTCCTGGTCCTCGCGGTTCGCGGCGAGGATCTCGTCGCGGGCGGTGACCAGTCGGCGGGCCATACCGCGCAGCGCGTCGTCGATCGTCTCGGCCGGCGCGGCCGCCAGGGAGGGCGCGGCGGCCCGCGCCGCGTGCGCGGCCTCGGAAACGGATGCGGACACAGCGGCACTCCCAGGATGAGAAACGGCGGAACCCGGATTCTAGAAGGTCACCGTTTCCGGGCCTGGAGGGTGTACGTCTGCGGCAGGCGCCACGGGCGGTCGGTGAGCCGGTGCTCGCCGTGCTCGTCCTCGGCGGTGCGGCCGGGCAGCGCGTCCCAGGGGGCGCTGTCGTGCTCCTGGAGCATGGTGAGGTCCAGGCCGGCCGCCATGACGGCGGTGACGGTCTCGCCGAGGCCGTGGTTCCACTGGTGGGTGGTCGTGTTCTGGAAGACGGTGTCCGTCTGCACGTACGTGCCGTCCTCGTCCCAGACGAGCGGTTCGACCCGTTCGAAGTACGGCTGGTCGATCGCGAGCACACCGTCCGGGCGGGTCTCGTCGACGGCCCACAGCATCGGGTGCCCCTCCCGCACGAACAGCCGGCCGCCGGGCTTCAGCAGCGCGGCGACGACGCCGGCCCAGCGGCGGACGTCCGGCAGCCAGCACAGCGCGCCGACGCCGGTGTACACGAGGTCGAAGGTGCCCGCCGCCAGGACCCGCGGCGCGTCGTACACGTCGGCCTCGACGTAGCCGATGTCCGCGCCGGTCGCGGCGGCGAGCGAGCGGGCCTCGGCCAGGGACGCGCCGGAGAAGTCGAGCCCGGTGACGTCGGCGCCGAGGCGGTGCAGGGACAGCGTGTCGGTGCCGATGTGGCACTGCAGGTGCACGGCCCGCAGCCCGCCGATGTCGCCGAGGCGCGGCAGGTCGAACCGGACTTCCTTGCTGAGGAAGGCGGGGTCGTCGACGAACCGCTGCCGGAAGTAGCCGGGCGACGCGGCGTGCGCGGGGGCGCGCTCGTCCCACTGGGCGCGGTTGAGGCGCAGATACTCGGTCACGCGGTCGAACCTGCCATGCCCGGCGGCCTCCGGACAGCGGTTTTCCCCGCACGCCACGGCCGGCACGGGAACCGTGCCCACAGGCGTACCGTCTGCGCCGTGAAGAACCGTTTGCTGGAGCTGTTGTTCGTCCGCGCCACCGTCGGGGACGTCACCGCGACCGGGCGTTTCCGGCGGATCGTGCTGCGCGCCGAGCCGCTGCGGACCGCCGGGTGGCAGCCCGGCCAGCAGGTCCGCGTCGACGTCGGCCCGGCGACCGCGCTCGCGCCGCTGCTGCGCACCTACTCGGTGTGGGACCGGCACGACGACGCGATCGAGCTGCAGGGCCTGCTGCACGGCGACGGCCCCGGCGCCCGCTGGCTCGCCGCCGCCGCGCCCGGCACCGAGGTGCTGCTCAGCAAGCCGAAGGGCGACTTCGTGCTGCGACCGGCGCCGTGGCACCTGTTCGTCGGGGAGGAGACCGCGTCGGTCGCGTTCGGCGCGATGCTGCGGGCGCTGCCGGCGGGCAGCACCGGCCGGGCGGTCGTGGAGTGCGGCGACGACGCCGACCGGCTGCCGCTGCCCGGCGCCGTCGACTGGACCGGCCGCGGCGGCCTCCTCGCCGCCGTCGAGGCGCTGACCCTGCCCGCCGAGCCCGGCACGGCGTACGTCGCCGGCGAGGCCCGCGACGTGCAGGCGGTCAGGCGGCACCTGGTCCACGAGCGCGGCTGGCCGCGCCGGTCGGTGCTGACGAAACCGTTCTGGACGCCGGGGAAGAAGGGGATGGAGTAGATCATCTCGTGGGGTCACCCGCGACGCCGGCACCGATATGAGCCGTGCCACGTTTCGCGCGGATCCGGTCCGCCGCGCCGATAGGACGGCGTCAGACCGGTGACGCGGCAGGAGGTGGGCACATGCGGGCGGCACCACGCCTCCGCGAGACCACGATCGCCCTGATCGTCACCTTCGCGCTCTTCACCGTCGTGGTCCGGCACCCCGGCGGCTCCGTCATCGGCTGGGCCACCTGCGCGCTGACCTTCGGCGTCGGGCTGCGCTGGCTCCGGTCGGCCCGCCGGGCGCGCGGCCGGACGCGGATCGGGCTGCGGCTGCTCGCCGCCGGGTTCCTCCTCTGGTCGGCGGGGCAGCTGACGTGGCTGACCGGCCCGCCGCAACTGGCGACCGCGACGTTCGACGCGGCGATCCTGCTGATGGCGGCCGGCGCGGCGTGGATGGCGGCGGCCCGCCGGCTCGGCTCGGTCCGCGCGGTCCTCGACGGGCTCATCATGGCGACCAGCCTGTGCTTCATCAGCTGGGCCGTCGTCGTCGGGCCGCTGTACCGGGCCAGCGACGGCGGGACGGCGGCGTTCAGCGCCGCCACCTACCCGCTCGGTGACGTGCTCATCGGCAGCATCACCCTGCTGATGCTCTACGAGACCCGCGGCCCGCGCCGCCGGTCGGTGGCGGTCGCGGCGGCCGGGCTCCTCGCCGTGTTCGCCGCGGACACCGCGTACGCGTCGCAGGTGTTCGCCGGCACGTACGAGCCCGGCGGCGTCACCGACCTCGGCTGGTTCCTCGGCTTCGCGATCGTCGGCATCGGCGCGCCCCGGGCGGGCGAGATCGACGGCGACACCGATCTGGTCACCGAGGAGCGGACCTGGGACCACCTGCCCTACGTGCCGTTCGGGGCGGCGCTGCTCACCGGCGTCGTCGAGTTCGCCGTGCGGGGCGGCCGCGTCGACGGGGTCCTGTTCCTGCTCATGATCCTGATGACGGTGCTGATCCTGGTCCGGCAGGTCCTCGCCCTGCGCGACAACCGGCGGCTCAACCGGCGTCTCGCCGAGGTCGTCGAGGACCTGCGGCACCGGGCCTATCACGACCCGCTGACCGGACTGCCCAACCGCGCGCTGCTGCTGGACACCCTGGAGCGGCGCCTTTCGGCAGGCGCCGAGACCGACCGGCCCGTGGCGCTGCTGTACGTGGACCTCGACGGCTTCAAGCCGGTGAACGACACCCACGGCCACGAGGCCGGCGACCGGGTCCTCACCACGATCGCCGAGCGGCTCGCCGGGTGCGCCGGGGACGGGCTCGTCGCCAGGATGGGCGGCGACGAGTTCGCGCTGCTCGTCCCGCCGGACGTGGCCGACGACCTGGCGGAGCGGGTCATCGCCGCCGTCGCCGCCCCGATCCGGGTCCGCGACGCGGTCGTCATCGTCGGGGCGAGCGTCGGCATCGCGAGCCGGGGCACCGGCGTCGGTGACCTGATGCGCCACGCCGACGTCGCCATGTACGCGGCGAAGCTGCGCGGCCGCAACCGCGTGGTCACCTTCACCCCCGAGCTGGAACCGGTGACCCCCGTCGCCGCATAATCGGACGTTGTGGACGTACGCGACACCGTCGAGGCGGTCTTCCGGATCGAGTCGGCCCGGCTCGTCGCCGGGCTGGCCAGGATCGTGCGCGACGTCGGCCTCGCCGAGGAGCTCGCCCAGGACGCGCTGGTCATCGCCCTGGAGCAGTGGCCGGAGCGCGGCGTGCCCGACGACCCCGGCCCGTGGCTGATGGCGACGGCGAAGCACCGCGCCGTCGACGCGCTGCGCCGCCGCGCCAACCACGAGCGCAAGCTCGCCGTCATCGGCGGCACCGATCCGGCGCTCAACGGGGTCCTCGACGACGAGCCGGACGTCGACGACCACGTGCGGGACGACCTGCTGCGCCTGATCCTCACCGCGTGCCACCCGTCGCTGACCACCGAGTCGCAGGTGGCGCTCATCCTGCGGACGCTGGGCGGGCTCGGCACCGGCGCCATCGCCCGGGCGTTCCTGACCACCGAGGCGACCGTGTCGCAGCGGATCCTGCGCGCCAAGCGGGCCCTCGCGGGCGTCGAGTTCGAGCTGCCCTCCCCGGCGGAGCTGCCGGGCCGGCTGAGCGCCGCCCTCGGCGTGGTCTACCTGATCTTCAACGAGGGCTACTCGGCGTCCGCCGGCGACGACTGGGCCCGGCCGCAGCTGTGCGAGGAGGCGATCCGCCTCGGCCGGGTCCTCGCGGGCCTGCTGCCGCGGGAGCCGGAGGTGCACGGGCTGTGCGCGCTCATGGAGCTGCAGGCGGCCCGGATCCGGGCGCGCACGGCGCCGGACGGGACGCCGGTGCTGCTCATGGACCAGGACCGGCGGCTGTGGGACAAGCTGCTGATCCGCCGCGGCCTGGCGGCGCTGTCGGCGGCGGAGACCCTCGGCACGCTCGGCCCCTACGGCCTGCAGGCCGCGATCGCCGCCTGTCACGCCCGTGCGCCGCGCCCGCCGGACACCGACTGGGCGCGGATCGTCGCCCTGTATCAGCTGCTCTCGCATGTCGCGCCGTCCGCTGTGGTGCGGCTGAACCTCGCCGTCGCGGTCGGCATGGCATCGGGTCCGGCGGCCGGCCTGGCCCTGCTGGACGAGCTCGACGGCGCCCTCGCGGGCTACCCCTATCTGCCGGCGGCCCGCGGTGACCTGCTCGAGCGCCTCGGCCGCCGGGAGGAGGCCAGGGCCGAGTTCGCGAGGGCGGCGGCGCTGACGGGCAACGAGCGCGAGCGCTCGCTGTTTCTCGCTAGGGCTTCAACGTCCTGAGGATCCGGCCCAGCGTCTCCCGGTCGCCGGCGTCGAGGCCGGCGAAGAACCGCTCCGCCTCCGCGTGCCGGGCGGCCCTGATCGCCTCCGCGGTGGCCTGACCCGAATCGGTCAGCGCGACGAGCGTGGCGCGCCGGTCCGCCGGGTCGGGGCGCCGCTCGACCAGGCCGCGCTCCTGCAGCCCGTCGACGACCTCGGTGGTGGAGCGCGGCGCGATCCGCAGGTGGTCCGACAGCTCGCTGAGGCGCATGACGCCGTGCCGCACGAGCACCGCCACCGCACGGGACTGGCCCGGGGTGATCCCGATCGGCTGGAGCGTCTCGTGGGTCATGTGCCGCAGCCGGCGGGCGACGCTCCAGAACACCTCGGCGAGACTCTCGTCACCCTGCCGCTCGGCATCGTCCACGGGAATACGGTAGCAGGGGTTGGTGTTGGAGCCTCATAGTGAGGTAACCTCAACATTATCTCCGACAGAAGGCGAGTTCCCTTGGAACCCCAGCACCCGACCCGGCCCCCTCGCACCCGTGAGGTCAGCGCCGCGGACAAGCACCGCGCCAGCACCGTCTCCCTCGCCCGCATCGGGAGGCTCTTCACCCCACACCGCGGCCCCCTGACCACGGTCGTCGCGATCATCGTCGTCTCCTCCGCCCTCGGCGGCGCGGCCCCGTTCCTGCTCCGCGAGGTCATCGACGTCGCCCTCCCCCAGCGGGACACCACACTGCTCGGCTGGCTCGTCGCCGGCATGGTCGGCGTCGCCGCCGTCACCTCCGCGCTCGGCGTCGTCCAGACCTGGATCTCCACCAGGGTCGGCCAGCAGGTCATGCACCGGCTCCGCGTCGACGTCTTCACCCACCTCCAGCGCCAGTCGGTGGGGTTCTTCACCCGCACCCGCACCGGCGAGGTCCAGTCCCGCATCACCAACGACATCGGCGGCATGCAGAGCGTCGTCACGTCCACCGCCACCTCCGTCGCCTCCAACCTGACCACCACCATCACCACCGCCGTCGCCATGGCCGCACTCTCCTGGCGGCTGTCGCTGGTCTCCCTCGTCGTGCTGCCCCCCGCGATCTACCTCACCCGCAAGGTCGCCGGGATGCGCCGCGAGATCACCGCACAGCGCCAGCGGGAGCTCGCCGACCTCAACGTCACCATCGAGGAAGGCCTCTCCGTCAGCGGCGTGCGCCTCAGTAAGACCATGGGTGCCGGCGCCGCCCTCGTCGACCGGTTCACCGGCTCGTCCACCCGGCTCATCGACCTCGAACTGCGCTCCGAGCTCGCCGGCCGCTGGCGGATGGCGTCGATGAACATCATCTTCGCCGCGATCCCCGCCGTCATCTACCTCAGCGCCGGGCTCCAACCCACCGCCGGCTCACTCAGCATCGGCACCCTCGTCGCCTTCACCGCCCTGCAGTCCGCGCTCTTCCGGCCACTCATGGGCCTCCTCGGTGTCGGTGTCTCCCTCACCAGCTCCCTCGCGCTCTTCGCGCGGATCTTCGAATACCTCGACCTGGCCGTCGAGGTCGACGACCCCGCCGACCCCGTGCCGCTGCCCCGCACCGGCACCCGCGGCCACCTGCGCTTCGAAGACGTCACCTACAGCTACCCCGGCAGCGACGCCGCCGCCGTCGCCGGCGTCAGCCTCGACGTGCCCGCCGGCACCTCCCTCGCCCTCGTCGGCGAAACCGGCTCCGGCAAGAGCACCATCGCCGCGCTCATCGCCCGCCTCCACGACCCCACCGGCGGCCGCGTCACCATCGACGGCACCGACCTGCGCGACGTCCGCCTCACCGACCTCGCCGCCGTCGTCGGCGTCGTCAGCCAGGAGACCTACCTGCTGCACACCACCATCCGCGAAAACCTGCGCTACGCGAAACCCGGCGCCACCGACGCCGAGCTCGTCGAAGCCGCGAAAGCCGCCCAGATCCACGACCTCATCACCCGCCTTCCCGACGGCTACGACACCATGGTCGGCTCCCGCGGTTACCGCTTCTCCGGCGGCGAGCAACAACGCATCGCCATCGCCCGCACCCTGCTGCGCGACCCGCGCATCCTCGTCCTCGACGAAGCCACCAGCGCCCTGGACACCGAAACCGAACGCGCCGTCCAACGCGCCTTCGAAACCCTCGCCGAGGGCCGCACCACCATCACCATCGCCCACCGCCTCTCCACCGTGCGCGACGCGGACCAGATCCTCGTCATCGACCACGGCCGCGTCGTCGAGCAGGGCACCCACACCACGCTCCTGCAGGCCGACGGCACCTACGCGGCTCTCGCCGCATAACTCGGTGACATCCCCGATGCGCCCGCCGCCGCGACGGGCGCAAGCTGGGAGCATGGGTCGAATCCTCGCCGGCGCCGTCGCCGTCGTCATCGGACTGTTCATCGTCGGCGCCATCGCCGTCTGGCTCTTCCAGGCCCTCATCGGCGCCGCGTTCTACCTCATCGTCGGCGCGGCGGTCGTCGCCGGCGGCATCTGGCTCTACGGCAGAGCGAAACGCGGCCTCAGCACCGGCGGCCGCAACCAGCGACGCCTGGAAGCCACCCTCGCGACCTGGCGCCGGCGCTCCCGGTAGGCCTTCCGGGTGGTCGTGCGCCGCGGCGCGCAAGGCGGCGGTCCACGACGGCCGTCAAGGAGTCGCTGCGGGAGCTTTCGATCCAGCTGTCGTTGCTCAACCAGCAGGTCGGCGGGCGGCTCGGGGTGAAGGACGCCGACTTCGACCGGCTCGACCTGATCAACCGGCACGGCCCGATGAGCCCCAGCGCTCCCGCCCGGCGCGCCGGCGGCACCCGGCGACGATGACCGGCGTCCTGGACCGCCTGGAGAAGGCCGGCTGAGCCGGCCAGGCGTGCGACAGCAGGCGGGTGAGTCAGTCCAGGCGCACTGCGGCAGGCGGGTGGATCAGCCCAGGCGCACTGCGGCAGCACGCGGGCGGGTCAGGTCAGGCGTGCCGCGGCCGCCCGGGCGAGGAGGTGGAAGGCCTGCGCCTCGGCGGAGGTGCCGGGCCGGTCGAACGCCGGCGCGCCGCACACCCCCGTGACCAGGCCGTCCCCGGTGACCAGCGGCGCGACCGCGGCGATCAGCGAGCGGCCCACGGCCGCGTAGGACGGCGGGAGCCAGCCGTCGGCGACGCCGGTGCAGATGGTGTACGCCAGCATCTGCGCGACGTTCGCCTCCGTGAACGACGCGGGGTCGGGAAGGACGTTGCCGAACAGTCCGCCGGGGCGGCGCAGTGCGAGGCACGCGTCGACGATCTCCCGGGCGTGGCCGGCCAGGGCGGGGGCGAGGGACGGGTCGTGCCGCAGTGCCCGGGCGATGCCCGCGGCGACCCACCCGCTGCCGGTCCCCCAGCGCTCCGCGCCGCTCAGGGCGGCGGCGTCCTCATCCCAGCGGGCCGCGTAGAGCCCGTCGCCGCACAGCCGGGTCCGGTGACCCTCCACCTGCCGGACGGCCTCGCCGGGATGGCCGGTCGCGGCGAGCAGCGGCACCACCATGTACACGGTGTCGGCCCACACCTCGCGGCCGCCGATCACGTGGAACAGCGTGCCGTCCGACGCCCGCGGCGCCCGCCGCAGCAACCAGTCCAGCTGCGCCGCGACGGCTGGATGGTCGAGGACCGGCTCGGCGCAGGCGGCACCGTTGACCGAGCCGGACTCGTCCCCCATCGTGCCGAGGCGGCCGTCCGCGCTCTGGTGGACGACCGCGTCGAGTGCGAGCCGGCGGGCGAGATCGGTGTGACCGAGGTCGAGCAGGGCGTGCGCGGCGACGCCCTGCTCCCACGAATGGCGCTGCATGGCGAGCAGCGCGAGCAGGACCGGGTCGGTCACCCGGGTCAGCTCACGGGCGTGAGCACGAAGACGGGGATCTCCCGGTCGGTCTTGACCTGGTAGCCGTCGTAGTCGGGCCAGGTCTCGTTGGCCCGCCGCCACCACGCGGTGCGCTCGTCGCCGGTGACGAGCCGGGCGGTGTAGTCCTTGCGGACCGGGCCGTCCTGCAGCTCGACCCGCGGGTGAGCGACCAGGTTGTGATACCAGACGGGGTGCTTCGGCTGGCCGCCGGCGGACGCGACGACCGCGTATTCACCGTTGTGCTCGACCCGCATCAGCGGGTTCTTGCGGATCTTGCCGGACTTCGCGCCGAGGGTGGTGAGCAGGATGATCGGGCGCCCGCGCAGCAGGTTGCCCTCGGCGCCGTCGCTCTGCTCGAACAGCTGGGCCTGCTCGTTGGCCCAGTCCGCGGCGCCAGGCGCGTACTCTCCGGTCAGCGGCATGACAGCTCCTCACTGGTGTGATCGATGCGGCATCAACCCTACTCGCGCGAGCTGGCGCTGCCGGAGGTTTCCGCGTCCGGCAGGTCCTCGCCCGGCGGGGGCGGGGTGGGCTCGGCCGGCTCGGACGCGATGGGGCCGCCGTCGGAGTCCTCGGCCGGTTCGGTGCCCGGTGGTTCCTTGTCCGGGGTCGGCTCTCCGTCGGGATGGGCGACCAGATACCGGATCGCGGTGTTGCCGACCGCGAGCAGCGGCACCGCCACGAGACCGCCCACGATGCCGGCGGCGACGATGCCCGTCGTGATCGCGAGGATCACGGACAGCGGGTGCAGGGACACGGCGCGCCCCATGATGAGCGGCTGCAGGACGTGCCCTTCCAGCTGCTGTACCGCGATCACGATGGCGAGCACGAGCAGCGCGTGCAACGGGTCCTTGGTGACGAGGGCGACGAGCACCGCGACCGCGCCGGACAGGGTCGCGCCGACGACGGGGATGAACGCGCCGAGGAACACCAGCGCGGCCAGGGGCAGCGCCAGGGGGATCCGCAGGATCGCCAGGCCGATGCCGATGCCGAGGGCGTCGACGAACGCGACGAGGACGGTGGCCCGCACGTACGACACGAGCGTGAACCACGAGTAGTGCCCGGCCCGGGCGGCGGGCAGGCGCGCGGGGCGGGGCAGCAGGCGGCAGAGGAACTCCCAGATCTGCCCGCCGTCGCGGAGGAAGAAGAACAGCGTGAACAGCACCACGAAGAAGCCGGTGAGGACCTCGCCGAGGGTGGTGGCGGTGGTCAGGGCGCCGGAGGTGAGCGCGCCCCGGTTGGACTTCAGCTGGTCGCTGAACCCGGCGATGGCATTGTCGACCTGCTGCTGCGACACGTGCAGGGGGCCTCTGGCGAGCCAGTTGCGGATCTCGTTGATGCCGCCGGTGACCTGTTCCGACAGGCTGTCGAACTGGGCGATGAACGTCTGCACGATGATGCCGAGCCCGCCGAAGACGACGATGAGCCCGGCGA
Source organism: Dactylosporangium sp. NPDC005555 (assembly GCF_040605635.1). NCBI lineage: Bacteria > Bacillati > Actinomycetota > Actinomycetes > Micromonosporales > Micromonosporaceae > Dactylosporangium > Dactylosporangium sp. NPDC005555. The sequence goes on along the minus strand of NZ_JBEXDG010000013.1, from coordinate 116,457 downwards.
CGAGGACGAGTCCCGCGGCGAGGGAGCGGTGCACGCCGCGGTTGCGCAGGGCCGCGGCGGCCGGCTCGAGCAGCGCCGCGAGCAGCAGCGCCACCACGACCGGGATGACCATGAGGCTCAGCGCGCCGATCAGCCGGAGCAGCAGGTACGCGGCGAGGATGAACAGCACGATCCGCCAGGCCCAGGCGCCGGCCACCCGCACCCCGTGCGGGATGCCGTCGTCCACTGTGGAGCGCTGGTCGACGACGAGGACGTCCCGGTCGGGCATCTCGCGGCGGAACTCGGGGACCGCGCCCGTGCGGCGGGCCGTGGTAAGTCGCGCCTTCGCACGGTCCGAAACTTGCGCAATCCAGGTCATGCCGTCGCTGTACCCCCCGACCGGCTCCACCAATCGAGGGGTTTCGCGTCAGATCACTTGACCTTGTCGTAGCGGGCGAACGAGTCGGGATCGGTGGTGCCCGAGGTGCGCCACACGTCGCCGACACAGGTGTAGTTGGTCGGGTCGAGGTTGGGCTCGAGGTTGATCGTGCCGGCCTTGCGGCCGTCGACCGAGATGACCACCGAGGACGTGCTCTCCTTGCCGGCGAACTCGATCGTCCGGCCGACCGTCTTGAGCGCCCAGTCGGTGGTGCCGGAGAAGGTGGCGTCGATCTTGCGGCCCTTGTCGTCGTTGCCGCTGTAGACCGTCTTCGCGTCGTCCTCCACGGCACTGCCGTCGGCCTTGACGGTCCATTTCTTGCCGCCGCCGGTCATCTTGACCTTGCCGATGCCCTCGCGCTTGTCGACGTCGGTGCCCGTCAGGTCGACGACCTTCTGGTAGCTGGTCTGGTTCCAGGTGCCGACGAGGCACGGGTCGACCGGCCCGGCGTAGGACGAGGCGGTCGCGACGGCCGGGCCGGCGCCCGGGTCGCTCTTGTCGCCCCGGCCGAGGGCGACGACGACGATCGCCACCACCAGCACGACGACCACGACCCCGCCGGCGATGAGGACCGGCACGAGCCGGTTGCGCGACCGCGGCGGCGGCGTGTACGGGCCCGGCTGGGCGTACGGGTTCGCGGGCGGCCCGCTGTACGGCGCGGCCGAGTTGGGCGCGATGGCGTAGGGCTGCGCCGAGTACGGTTGGTTCGGGTAGGTCGGCGGCTGCTGCTGCGGGTACTGCGGCGGGACCGGCTGACCCTGCTGACCCTGCTGCGGATACTGCGGCTGACCCTGCTGCGGATACTGCGGATACTGCGGCTGGCCCTGTTGCGGGTACTGCGGACCCGGCTGACCCTGCTGCGGGTGCGGCCACTGCTGCGACGGATCCACGATGCCTCCCCATGCCTGACGTGTATCGCCGCAGAGTTTGGCACACCGGACTCCACCTCGCAGGTCGCCAGAAGTCACATTTGGTGCATTTACCCGGTCCAGGCACAACCCCGCAGGCTGGGAGTTTCCCACTGGCGCCGATCGACCGACCCTAAACCTGCAGAAGTGTGTGACCATCGAGCGGAGCGGGTACACGTCGCGCACCGGGCAGGCCCGTCGGAGGAGGTTGAGCATCATGCTCAGCGAGAGCGAGCAGCAGCGGCTCGCGGACATCGAAGCCGCACTGCGCAATGACACGCGGTTCGTCAACGGGTTCAACCGGGCGATGACCCGCCGGATCACACCCCGCCGCGTCACCGCGGTCGCCATCGCCATTGCCGGGGTCCTCGGCGTCGTCGTCGGGCTGACCGCCGGCAGCGTCGCGGGCACGGTCCTGGCGATCTGCGCCGTGGGCGTCGCCGGGGGCGTGTGGACCTGGCGGCCGCTGCACGAGCAGGAACCCCCCGTCCACCCATAGTCCCGACGCCGCACTCCAGACCCCCGAAGGCCCCGCCGGCCGTCGGGGGTCAGTGCACTGCGTAAACTTTGTCCGGTGTTGGCCCCGATTGCCCGGATCAAGGTCGCGCTGAACGGGAGCCGCCGCCCCGGCGATCACCCCCGCCTGCCCTGCACTCCCGCGGAGCTCGCCGCCTCGGCGCGGGACGCCGTCGCCGCCGGTGCCGAGGCCGTCCATCTGCATCCGCGGAATCCGGACGGGCGGGAGTCCCTCGACCCGGCCGACGTGGGTGCCGCCGTGGCCGCGGTCCGCGGGGCGTGCCCGTCCACCCCCGTCGGGGTCACCACGGGACTGTGGATCACCGGCCGGGACGTCGGCGCCCGGCAGCGCGCCCTCGACGCGTGGGCGGGGCTGCCACCCGTACACCTGCCGGACTTCGCATCGGTCAACGTCGCCGAACCGGGCTTCACCGGCGTGGCCGGCACGCTGCGGGCGCTCGGCGTCGCCGTCGAGGCCGGCGTCTGGACCGTGGAGGACGCCTCGGCGCTGTCCATCGTGGACGACCTGCCCCGCGTCCTCGTCGAGATCATGTCGCCGGCCACCGACGCCCTCGCGGTCCTGGCGCGGCTCGACGAGGCCGGGGTCCGCGGCGAGCGGCTCCTGCACGGCGAGGGCGAGCTGTGCTGGCCGATGGTCGCCCTGGCCGGACGGCTCGGCCTGCCGACCCGCATCGGTCTCGAGGACACCCTCACCGGGCCCGGCGGCGGCCCCGTCTCCGGCAACGCCGACCTCGTGCGGCACGCCCTGTCGGTGTGGTCGTCCTCCTGATCTCGCCGCGGCGTCGGGTACGGGGTCAGCCCGCGAGCTCGGCGAGCCGGGACAGGGTCTTGCCCAGCGGCGCGTCCACGAGCACGGCCGCGGCGTCGTCGCTCTTCGTCGGGCCCTGGTTGACGATGGCGATCGGCACGCCCAGCTTCGCCGCCCGGATGACGAACCGGCGCCCGGACAGCACCGTCAGCGACGAGCCCAGCACGAGCAGCGCCGCCGCGCCCTCCACGAGCCCGAACGCCGCCTCGACGCGGGGCATCGGCACCTGCTCGCCGAAGAACACGACGTCGGGCTTGAGCATGCCGCCGCAACGCCCGCAGTCGGCCGTGGCGAAGTCCGCGGCCTGCTCGTCGGTCAGGTCGACGTCGCCGTCAGGGTTGACCTCCGGGCTCTCCTGCGGATGGAACCCCGGGTTCATCCGCCGCAGCCGCAGGTCGAGCGCGGTGCGGGCGGTCAGGTCGCCACAGTCCAGGCAGACCACCCGGTCCAGGCCGCCGTGCAGCTCGATGACCGGATCCGCGCCGCCGGCCTGGTGCAGACCGTCGACGTTCTGCGTGACGATCCCGGTGACCAGGCCGCAGCGCTGCAGCCGGGCGACCGCGCGGTGGCCGTCGTTGGGGGCCGCCTCGGCGATCGTGCGCCAGCCCAGGTAGCTGCGCGCCCAGTAGCGCCGCCTGGCCGCCGGGTCGCCGGTGAACGTCTGGTAGGTCATCGGCGTCGCGCTGCGCTGCAGGCCGCTCGGCCCCCGATAGTCCGGAATGCCCGACTCCGTGGACAGCCCGGCGCCGCTCAGGACGACCACCCCACCGTCTCTGACGAGCCCGATCAACCGATCCACGCCTTCAGTGTGCCTCGTTGTCCGCGGTCCGCGGCCGCCGCACGTGATGGGGCGCACACGTCCGCCCGGCGGGGACGTATCGTGGGGGCCATGGGTTTGGTGAGCAAATTCAACGCGTGGCGTCGCAAGCTGCAGGAGCAGCCGGGCACCACGATCGACCTCGAGCCGATGCAGGCTCTTCTGCCGCTGATCGAGGAGCGCGAGGCCGAGCTGTCCGAGCTCACCGATGACGAGCTCCGCGCCGCCGCCACGGCGCTGCACCAGCGGGACGACCCGCAGGACTTCGTCGAGGCGTGCGCGCTGGGCCGCGAGGCCGCCAAGCGGGCCCTCGACGAGCGCCCCTATGACGTGCAGCTGCTCGGCGCTCAGGTGCTCCTCGCCGGTCACGTCGTCGAGATGGCCACCGGTGAGGGCAAGACCCTGACCGCCGCGATCGCCGCCGCCGGGTATGCCGCGATGGGCCCGGTCCACGTGATCACGGTCAACGACTATCTCGCCCGTCGTGACGCCGAGTGGATGCGCCCGGTCTATGCGCTGCTGGACCTCACCGTCGGCTGGGTCAACGAGTCCTCGACCCCCGACGAGCGGCGCGAGGCGTATGCGTGCGACATCACGTACGTCTCGGTCAGCGAGGCCGGCTTCGACCTGCTCCGCGACAGCATCGTCACCGACACCGCGCTGCGCGTGCACCGCGAGTTCGGCACGGTCATCATCGACGAGGCCGACTCGATCCTGATCGATGAGGCCAAGGTCCCGCTGGTCCTGGCCGGCTCGACCATCGACGAGAAGGACTCGCCGGTCGCGATCGCCGAGATCGCCGGCGGCCTGCGCCGCGACCACGACTACGACGTCGTCGACGACGGCCGCACCGTGCACCTGACGTCCGAGGGCCTGGCGAAGGTCGAGGCGCTGCTGGGGATCGACCTCTACGCGGCCGACCAGATGGACTCCCTCACCGCCGTCAACCTGGCGCTGCACGCCGAGGCGCTGCTGGTCCGCGACGTCGACTACATCGTCCGCGACGAGAAGGTCGAGCTCATCGACGAGTTCCGCGGCCGGGTCGCCCAGCGGCGGCGCTGGCCCGACGGCCTCCAGGCCGCCGTCGAGGCCAAGGAGAAGATCCGCAGCAGCGGCGGCGGCACCGTCCTGCAGACGATCACCGTCCAGGCGTTCCTCACGCAGTACAAGAAGATCTGCGGCATGACGGGCACCGCGCTGCCCGTCGGCGACCAGCTCCGCGAGTTCTACAAGCTCGAGGTCGCGGTCATCCCGCCGCACCTGCCCAACATCCGCAAGGACTGGCCCGACCGCGTCTACGCCTCCGCCGAGGAGCGCGACATCGCCGTCGTCAACGAGATCGTCGCGATGCACGCCACCGGCCGCCCCGTCCTCGTCGGCACGCTCAGCGTCGCCGAGTCCGAGCAGCTCGCCGCCACCCTCGCCGAGGAGGGCGTCGAGTGTGTCGTGCTCAACGCGAAGAACGACGAGAAGGAGGCCGGCATCGTCGCCGAGGCCGGCTCGTTCAACGCGGTGACCGTCTCCACGCAGATGACCGGCCGTGGTGTCGACATCCGCCTCGGCGGCAGCGACGAGAAGGACCGGGAGCGGGTCGAGGGCCTCGGCGGCCTGTTCGTCATCGGCACCGCGCGCAACGACAGCCGCCGCATCGACGACCAGCTCCGCGGCCGCGCCGGCCGGCAGGGCGACCCCGGTGAGTCGATGTTCTTCGTCAGCCTCGAGGACGAGCTCATCCAGCGGTACGGGCCCGAGCCCATGCCGATGGGCAGGGCCGACGCCGACGGCGCCATCGACGACGAGGACGTCCGCTGGGCGATCGGCTCCGCGCAGCGGGTCGCGGAGACCGTCAACCTCGAGATCCACCGCAACACCTGGCGCTACAACTACCTGCTCGACCAGCACCGGCAGCTGCACGCGAAGCGGCGCGAGGAGCTGCTCGTCACCGACGCCGCCGGTGAGCTGCTCGCGGAGCGGGCCCCCGACCGCTACAACGAGCTGTCGGAGGAGCTGGGCGAGGAGGTCGTGCTGCGCATCGCCCGCACGATCGCGCTCTTCCACGCCGACTCCGCCTGGTCGGAGCACCTGGCCGACATGAGCGAGCTCCGCGAGGGCATCCACCTGCGCGTCCTCGGCGCCCAGGACCCGCTGGACGAGTTCCACCGGGAGGCGATCCCGGCGTTCCGCGGCCTGCTCGCCGAGATCGACGACCGGGTGGTCAAGGAGTTCGAGGAGCTGGAGATCGACGGTCCCGACTGGGAGCCCGCCGACGCCGGCCTGGTCCGCCCGAGCGCCACCTGGACCTATGTGGTCAGCGACAATCCGTTCGGCTCGGAGATGGAGCGGTTCTTCGCCGGCATGGTGAAGCTGTTCCGCAGCGGCAAGGGCATCAAGAAGGGCTGAGCCCCTCATCGGTTCCGGGGCGGCTGTCGCGATTCCGCGACGGCCGCCCTTGCCGTTGTGCACGGTGCACGGCAACGCCGTCAGGTGGTGCGGGGCGCGCTCGGCGGCCTCAGCCTCTCCGTCGCCGTGCGGCCTCCGCCGCTTCGGCGCTGCGCCGGGGCCGGACCGCCTGGCAGGGAGCGTGCGTGCGCCGCCCGGCCTCGGCGCCGTGAACCCCCGGCGGGCGCGTCCAGGGCCGCGGCGAGCTCGACGCGGTGGTGTCGCCGCCGGTACGCCAGGGCCGCGGCGAGCTCGACGGCGGTACGCCAGGGCAGCGCGAGGCCGGTGGGCGCCGGTGACTGTCGGGGTGCGGCGCTACAGGGCGATGCGCATCGACGGGCTCTGCACGTCGCTGAAGCCGAGCCGCCGGTAGAGCTCGTAACCCTCGTCGGACGCGTGCAGCTGCACCCGCACGACCCCGCTGTCGCGGAACCAGCCGAGCAGCGCGGTCATGCACGCCCGGGAGTAGCCGCGGCGCCGGTACGCGTCGTCGGTGGACACGTTGAACACGTAGCCGAACAGGCCGGCGGGGTTCGCGGGCGAGCCGAGCCGCACGTCGATCACGCCGACCGCGCACGCCGCCAGCCGTCCCGCCTCGCCGGGCCGGTCCACGACGAACGCCGCCGTGCGGGCGTCCGGCCCCGGCAGGCGCTCCCGCAGCGACCGGACGGCCGCCGCGGACCACTCCCCCGGCTCCGGCGCGACGCCGTCCACGGCCTCGAACATCACGATCCGCAGCCGGACCAGCTCTTCGGCGTCCGTCGCGGTAGCTCTGCGGGCCCGCACGTCGATCACGCCGCGAAGGTATCAGGCGGCCGTGCAGCCCGTCGCCCGCGATGCCGGTGCTCCCGTCCTCGGGGTCCACGGGTGAGCTGCCACACGCTTGGGTGGTCCCGCAGCGGGTAGGCAGCAGGTGGGAGCGACACAGAAGGAGGACTTCAACGATGAATGTCGCGTTTCTGGTTGCCAAGGAAGGCATCGAGCAGGTCGAGCTCACCGAGCCGTGGAAGGCCGTCGAGCACGCCGGTCACACGCCCCGCCTGATCTCGCCCGGACCCGGCCGCGTCCAGGCCTACAACCACCTGGAGAAGGCCGACGCGTTCGACGTCGACGTGACCGCGGCCGACGCCCGCGCCGACGACTACTCCGCCCTCGTCCTACCCGGTGGCGTCGCCAACGGTGATCTGTTGCGCTGGCAGCGCCCCGCCGTCGACCTGGTGCGGGAGTTCGTCTCGACCGGCAGGCCGATCGCGGTGATCTGCCACGGCGGCTGGGTCCTCATCGAGGCCGGCGGCGTCACCGGCCGCCGGGTGACCTCGTGGCCGTCGATGCAGACCGACTTCCGCAACGCCGGCGCCACCTGGGTCGACGAGGAGGTCGTCGTGGACGGCCCGCTCATCAGCAGCCGCAAACCGGATGATCTGCCGGCCTTCTGCAAGGAACTCGTCGAGGCCCTCGCGGACGCCCGCTGACCCTCGACGCAACGGGAAGGACGCCGGGTCGCCACAGCGGCCCGGCGTTTCCACGCCCGCCCGAGCCCGTCCCCCGCCGCACCGGCGGCCACGCCACCGCGACCTCGTCCTCGCCCGGGCCGCCGCCCACCCTGACGATGCGGACCCGGCGTGGGCGCGGCGGCTCCCCGACCCGGGCGTCGACCGACCGCTGCTCAGCCGCCGCGGATCAGCGTTTGAGCGTGACCCTGGTGACCAGGCGGAGCGCGCGGGCGGCGACCGACATCCTCCTCGGGTAGGACACGACCGGCCGGCGGCTGCGAACCGCTTGCATGAGCACGTCCACCGCACGGTCGACGCTGACGAGCATGGGCTTCGCGGAGCCCTTGGCCATCTTCGTGTCGACGAACCCGAACCTGACCACGGTCACCGCGACCCCGTGGGGGCGCAGCGCGGCGGACAGCCCGAGCAGGTAGGAGGTGAGCCCGGCCTTCGACGCGGCGTATCCGGGTGCGTCACCGGAGATGAGGACGTCGGCGAGGCTCGAAAGCCCGATGAAGTGCCCGGAGCCCGCGGCGAGCATGCCGGGGACGACGCTCTGCACCGTCCTGGCCGCGCCGATCAGGTTGACCTCCAGGGTCCTGGTCTGCGCCGCGAGGCCGGCAGGGTCGAACATCTCCCCGACGCCGGCCGCGTAGACGCACAGGTCGACCGGCCCGATCCCGGCGAGCACCTGGGGAAACGCGTCGGCGGTGACGTCCACGACGTGCTGCACGACCCCTTCGTGCGGGCTGCGGGACACCCCGATGACGCTCCACCCCTCGGCGGCGAGCCGCCGCGTGAGAGCCAGACCGATACCGTCACTGTTGCCGACCACCAGGGCACGCCGCACCCGCCGAGCGTAACCATCGCCCGGCCGTCCCGGCACCCCGGCCGACCGCGGCGATCTTGACAGGGCGCGACGGAGGGGCGGGCATCGCCAGCGACTTCTCGTTCGACACCGAGGACCTCGCCCTGGAGCTGACCGGGAACCCGGACCTGTTCCCGGAGAGCTACACCCGCTGGGGCCCGATCGAGCTGATGCCGCCGGAGGGCCTGCTGCGGGTGGAGACGGCCCTGAAGGCGAAGGGCTACCCGGCGGACGCCGTCACCGCGATCCTGGGCGGCGACTTCCGCCGCGTCGCCGCCGAGGTCTGGCCCGGCCGGCTGAAGCCGGCCCGGCCGCCTACAGCGCCCCGAGCGCCGTGTACGTGCCGTCGTGGTACACCAGCGGCGTCGCGGAGCTGTCGGCGTGGTGGTCGGCGTGCACCGGCGACGCCACGACGATGACGTGGTCGCCGGCCTCGACGTGGTTGACGACCTCGCAGATGAGCACCGCCAGGACGCCGTCCAGGATCGGCACGCCGCCGGGGCCCGCGGTCCAGGTGCCACCCTCGGCGGCATGCGTGGCATACCGGTCGGTCCCCCGCGCGGCGAAGGTCCGGGCGACCGGCTCCTGACCGGCGGTGAGCACGTGCACGGCGACCAGCCCGGCGCCGCGGACCGCCGGCCACACCGACGCGGCGGTGCCCACGCAGAACGAGACCAGCGGCGGGTCCAGCGACACGGACGTGAACGACGTGGCGGTGAATCCCGTCGGCGGATCGCCGGGCGCCGTCACCACGACCACGGCCGCCGCGTGACGTCGCAGCACCCGCCGGAACAGCCCGGAGTCGATCGCGGTAGCCGTCACCCGTCCTCCCCGAAACGACGGAACCCAGCCGGTGTCAGGTGAACCTTACCCGGGGGTCCACGATGCGACCACCGCTGTCAGACGGCCTCCCCGAACAGCCGCAGGCGCGCCATCCCGCCGTCCGGGAAGACGTCGAGGCGCACGTGGGTGGCGGGGGTGGCACTGTCGAGGCGGAAGCGGTGCCTCGTGTCGGGCTGCAGGTCGACGCGGGGCAGCAGATCGAACCACGCCGATTCCGAGGAGGGGTCGACGGTACCGCGCAGCGTCGCCGCGCCCGGAGCGTTGCCCTTGAAGTGCGTGGTGTCGAGCTCCGCGAGCCGGATCGTCCCGGTCGCGGCGAGCCGCACGAGGACCCAGTCGTTGCCGTCGTCGCGGCGGCGGGCGGTCTCCCAGCCCTCGCCCATGACACGGGCCCGGTCGGGCAGGATGAGGTTGTTGGCCGAGCCGTAGAAGCGGTTGCTGCAGTCGACGACGAGCCCGCCGAGCTCCAGGGCCGCGAGGTCGACCGTCATGCCGTGCAGCAGTGCCGGGTCCGGTTCGACGACGCCGTGGACGCGCAGCCGGGCGACGCCCCCGTCGGGGAAGATGTTGAGCCGCACGTGGGTGACCCGCCGATGGTCGGTCACCTCGAAGAGGTTGCGCGTGTCCCCCCGCACCGCAGACTTCGGCACGAGGGGGGACCATCCGGTCAGCGCCGAGGGTGCGGGGTGGCCGGGGACCGCACAGCCCTCGACCGAGACGTGCGGCGGGTAGTTGCCGGTGAAATGGGCGGTGTCGACGACGACGCCGTGCACCGCGCCGGGTGCGCCGAGCCGCACGACCGCCCAGTCGTGGCCCGGGGTGCGGCGCCGGCGGGTCTCCCAGCCGTCGTACACCTTCCCTTTGGGGCCGAACGTCCACGTCTCGAACGTGGACGGCTCCGGGTTGACGAGGTTGTCGCGGGCGGCGAAGAACTCGTCGTTGGCGTCGACGACACCCCCGCCGAGCACCCTGGACGCCAGGTCCGGCAGATCCACGAACGCCATCAGTGTTGGTCCTCCCGCCGTAGGAACGTCCCGTGTGGAGTGTCGCCGACCCGCTCCCCGCGCAGCCACGTGCCGTGGACGACCCCGCGCAGCACGGTGCCGGCGTAGGGCGTGACCGGGTGCCGGTGGTGCAGGGCGGTCGCGTCGACGACGAACGGCTCATCGGGCGCGAACGCGACGAGGTCCGCGTCGGCGCCCGGCGCGATGCGCCCCTTCCGGGACAGCCCGACGAGGTCGGCCGGTCCCTGCGCCATCCACCGCACGACGTCGGCGAGGGTGAAGCCGCGGTCCTGCGCCTCGGTCCAGACGGCGCTGAGCCCGAGCTGCAGCGACGCGATCCCGCCCCACGCGGCGGCGAAGTCCCCGCTCTCGCGTCGTTTGAGGTCGGGTGTGCTGGGCGAGTGGTCGGACACGACGATCGAGATCGTGCCGTCGGCGAGCCCTGCCCACAGCCCGTCCTGGTTGACGGCGTCACGGATCGGCGGGCAGCACTTGAACTCGGTGGCGCCGTCGGGGACGGCGAGCCCGTCGAGGGTGAGGTAGTGCGGGCACGTCTCGGCGGTGACCCGGACCCCGTCGGCGGCGGCCCGGCGCAGGATCGGCAGCGCGTCGGCGGCCGACAGGTGCAGGATGTGGACGCGGGTGCCGGCGGCCGCCGCCGCGGCGAGCGCGGTGCCGATCGCGGTGACCTCGGCGACCGGCGGGCGGGACGCGAGGAAGTCGGTGTAGGCGCGGGACGCGTGGGCGTCGTGCAGATACCCGGGGTCCTCGGCGTGCACGACGAACAGCGCGTCGACGGATCCGAACGCGGCGGCGAGCCCGTCACGGTCCAGCGGCGGGAACTCGGGGACGCCGGAGTCGGCGAGAAAGCTCTTGAAGCCGAACACCCCGGCGTCGTGCAGCGCGGGCAGGTCGCCGGCGTTGCCGGGGATCGCGCCGCCCCAGAAGCCGACGTCGACGAAGCACTGGCCGGTCGCCGCGGCCTGCTTCTCCCGGAGCGCGGCGACGGTCGTCGTCGGCGGCAGCGAGTTGAGCGGCATGTCGATGATGGTGGTGACGCCGCCGGCGGCCGCGGCCCGGGTCGCGGTCGCGAAGCCCTCCCATTCGGTGCGGCCCGGCTCGTTGACGTGCACGTGCGTGTCGACCAGGCCCGGCAGCAGGACGAGGTCACCGAGGTCCTGGTCGACGGCGGGGTCGAAGCCGGCGTCGTGGTCGCCGACCGCCGAGATCCGTCCTTCGTGGACGGTAACGGTCGCCGGCCGCGGCCCGTCGGGGAGATACACCTGCCGCGAGCGCAGCGTGAACGTCACAATGCCTCCAGCTCCTCGATGGGCCGCCCCGCGGACGACGCCGAGAGTGCCCCGCAGTGGACACCGCGGAGCAGGAAACGGGCGATGGCGCGGGCGGTGGCGGGCTCGTCGAGGATGCCGCTGTCGCGGCGGGACAGATACGCGTCGAGGCGGCGGCGGGCCTCGGGCAGCCCGTCGAGGTAGAAGGTGAACGTGGCCGCGTAGCGGGTCGGCAGCTGCGCCGGGTGCAGGTCCCAGCCCTGGTTGATGCCGCGTTCGAGGGAGCGCCGGACCAGCCGGGCGTGCAGCTGCCGGGCGGCGTGGACGGCGGCGGCGTCACCGACCGGGAGGATGTTGCTGGAGCCGTCCGCGACGTGGACGCCGGTGCCTGCGGCCGCGACCTGCATGACGGACTTCGCGTGGTCGGCGACGGGGTGGTCGAGGGCCTGGTGCGCGGGGGCGACGCCGAGGGCGGTGCTGTAGTCGTACGTGCCGTAGTGCAGCCCGCAGACCCGCCCCTGCCCGGCGAGGATCATCCGCGGCAGCGGGGACGTGCCGTCGGCGCCGAGGACCGCCTGTGGCGTCTCGACCTGCAGTTCGAGGCGCAGCCGGCCCTCCCGCAGGCCGTGCGCGTGCTCCAGCTGCCGGCACAGCAGCACGGCGGTGTCGACGTTGGCGAGCACCGTCGGCTTCGGCACGGTGATGACGAAGCCGGGCGGCGGCGGGCCGAGCGCGGACAGGAACAGGTCGAGGGTCCGGGCGGCGCGCAGCACCGTCGCCGGTTCGAGGCTCTTGACGCGCAGCCCGCTGAAGGGTGTCGGCGCGGCTCGCAGGGCGGCACCGGCGGCGAGGGCGTCGGCGTCCTCGGCGTCGTCGGGGCGCACCCCGTAGCCGTCCTCGAAGTCGACGCGGAGGTCCTCGACCGGCTCGGCCGCGAGCTTCGCCCGTACCATGTCCACAATGGACGCCGGGAAGTCCGGCAGCCCGTCCGCGATCGACGCGAGCGCGGCGGCACCCCAGTCCGCCGCCGTGGTGGCGGTGAAGCGGTCGGCGGGCACGTAGCAGGTGTGCACCGGGCGGCGGGTCACGGCCCCCGGCGGCGCGGGGACGCCGGCGTGCTCGGCGCTGGCGACGAGCTCTTCGAGGTCGAGGTCGGTGAGTCCCATCAGGTCCCCGTCAGGTGTTCGGGCCGGACCGGGACGCGGTTGAGCGCGAGGCCGGTCGCGGCGCGGATCGCGGCGACGATCGCCGGGGTGGACGAGATGGTGGGTGGCTCGCCGACGCCGCGCAGGCCGTAGGGTGCCTCAGGGTCGCCGAGCTCGAGGACGTCGATGTGCATCGGCGGGACGTCGAGGATGGTCGGGATCAGGTAGTCGGTGAACGACGGGTTGCGGATGAGCCCGTCGACGACCTGGATCTCCTCCATGACGGCGAGGCCGAGGCCCTGCGCGGTGCCGCCGGCGATCTGGCCGCGGACCGACTGCGGGTGCAGCGCCCGCCCGACGTCCTGGGCGGTGGCGATCTCGACGACCCGCACGAGGCCGAGCTCGACGTCGACGTCGACGGTGGCGCGGTGCGCGGCGAACGCGTACTGCACGTGCGCGTCGCCCTGCCCGGTCCGCGGGTCGAGGGCGAAGGTCGGTTTGTGCCGCCACTCGACGGTCTGCTCGATCGGCGCGTCCCCGAGCACGTCCACGAGCTCCGCGACCACCTCGCCGGACGGTGTGACGAGCCGGCCGCCGATCAGCGACAGGTCGTCGCGACCGGCTCTCGCGAGCACCGCGGCACGCACCGCCTCGCACGCCGCCTTGACCGCGCCGCCGGTGACGTACGTCTGCCGCGACGCCGAACTCGAGCCCGCGCTGCCGATGCTCGTGTCCGCCGTGGCCACGGTGACCTGGTCGACGCCGAGCTCGGTGCGCACGATCTGCGCCTGGACGGTGACGAGGCCCTGGCCGACCTCGGCGGCCGCGGTGTGCACGACGGCGGCCGCCTCACCGCCGACGACCTCCAGGCGGACGCGGGCGGTGGAGTAGTCGTCGAACCCTTCGGAGAAGCCGACGTTCTTGATGCCGATGCCGTACCCGACGCCGCGCAGGACACCTTCGCCGTGGGTGGTGTTGGCCACGCCGCCGGGCAGCTCCCGCAGGTCGCCGCCGCGGTCCGGGGGCGGCGCGGCGGCACGGACCCGGGTGAGCAGGTCGGCGACGGGCGCCGGGCCGCGCACGACCTGGCCGGTGGGCATGGTGTCGCCGGGTGCGAGCGCGTTGCGGACCCGCACGTCGACGGGGTCGAGGCCGAGCGCGGCGGCGAGCTTGTCCATCTGGGACTCGTAGGCGAAGCACGCCTGGACGGCGCCGAAGCCGCGCATCGCGCCGCACGGCGGGTTGTTGGTGTAGACCGCGTAGCCGTCCACGGTGACGTTGTCCACGGTGTACGGCCCGACGCCGAGGGTGGTCGCGTTCGCCACGACCGCCATCGACGTGGACGCGTACGCGCCGCCGTCCAGGACGATGCGCGCCTTCACGTACACCAGGCGTCCGTCGGGGTCGGCGCCGTGCTCGTACCACATCCTCGCCGGATGCCGGTGGACGTGACCGTGGAAGGACTCCTCGCGGGAGTAGACCATCTTCACGGGGCGGCCGGTGTGCAGGGCCAGCATGCACGCATGGACCTGCATGCTGACGTCCTCGCGGCCGCCGAACGCGCCGCCGACCCCGGCGAGGCTGAGCCGGACCTTCGACTGCGGCAGGCCGAGGCAGTCGGCGACCTGGCCGAGGTCGCCGTGCAGCCACTGGGTGGCGATGAACAGGTCGACGCCGCCGTCCTCGGCCGGGATCGCGAGGCCGGACTCGGGGCCGAGGAACGCCTGGTCCTGCATGCCGACCTCGTACTCGCCGGTCACCACGACGGCGGCGGTGGCGGTGGGGTCGCCCTTGCGGATCGGCACGTGCCGCAGCAGGTTCCCACGGTCGTGCACCGTCTCCGAGCCCGGCTCCATGGCGAGCACACTGTCGACGACCGGCGGGAGCACCTCGTACCGGACGACGATCGCGGCGCAGGCCCTGCGGGCGGTCTCGGGGTGGTCGGCGGCGACGATCGCGACCGGCTCCCCGGCGTAGCGGACCTGCCCCATGGCGAGCACCGGCTGGTCGCGGTGTTCGAGGCCGTACAGCTTCGCGCCGGGCACGTCGTCGGCGGTGAGCACGGCGTGGACGCCGGTGGTGGCGACGGCGCCGGTGATGTCGATGCCGACGATCCTGGCGCGGGGGTGCGGGCTGCGCAGGGTCGCGCCCCACAGCATCCGGTCGGCCCACAGGTCGGAGGAGAACGCGAACTCGCCGGTGACCTTCAGCGTCCCGTCGGGCCGCTGCGGCGACGTGCCGATGCCGCTGGCGGCCTGCAGCGACGTCGTCATCGGGCCTCCCGGAGCTTGCGGGCGGCGCGGCCGAGGGAGGCCGCCACCGCCGTCTCGTCCACTGTGGACAGCGTGCCGTCCTGGACCACGGCACGCCCGCCGACGAGCAGCAGCCGCAGCGGCGCGGGCGGCCCGAGGACGAGCGCCGCGACCGGGTCGTCGATGCCGGCGTGCCCGAGCCCGTCGAGGCGCCACAGCGCGATGTCCGCGAGCTTGCCCGCCTCCAGGGAGCCGAGCTCGTCGTCGCGGCCGAGGCACCGCGCGCCGCCGATGGTCCCGAGGGCCAGGGACTCGCGGGCGGTGAGCGCCGCCGGCCCGCCGCGCAGCCGGGCGAGGTACAACGCCTGCCGCAGCTCCGCGCCGAGCTGCCCGGCCTCCTGCGAGGCGGCGCCGTCGACGCCGAGCCCGACAGGGACGCGGGCGTCGAGCAGGTCACGGACTGGGGCGATGCCGGCCCCGAGCCGGCCGTTGGAGCTGGGGCAGTGCGCGACGCCGGTGCCGGTCGCGCCGAGCTTCGCGATCGCGTCGGTGTCGAGGTGCACGGCGTGGGCGAGCCACACGTCGCCGCCGAGCCAGCCGAGCGACTCGGCGTAGTCGACGGGCGTGCAACGGTGGACCTCGCGGCAGTACGCCTCCTCCTCGACGGTCTCGGCGAGGTGCGTGTGCAGCCGGACGCCCTCGGCGCGGGCCAGCTCGGCGGCCTCGCGCATGAGCCGCGGCGTGACGGAGAACGGGCTGCAGGGCGCGACCGCGATCCGCACCATCGCGCCGGGCGACGGGTCGTGGAAGCGGTCGATGGCGTCCTTCGTCGCGGCGAGCGCGGCGTCGGTGTCCTCGACGACGGCGTCGGGCGGCAGCCCGCCGTCCTTGACGGACAGGTCCATGGACCCGCGGCACGGGTGGAACCGCAGCCCGACGGACGCTGCGGCGTCGATCTCCGCGGCGAGTACGTCGCCGCCGTCGCGGGGGAACACGTACTGGTGGTCGGTGCTGGTCGTGCAGCCGGACAGCGCCAGCTGGGCGAGGCCGGCGGTGGCGGCGGCGTGCACGACGCCGGCGTCGATGCGGGCCCAGACCGGGTACAGCTCCTTGAGCCAGCCGAAGAGGATGTCCTGCTGCGCGTAGCCGCGGGTCGCCCACTGGTATAGGTGGTGGTGGGTGTTGACGAGGCCCGGGGTGGCGAGGCAGCCGGTGCCGTCGACCCGGGTCGCGCCCGGCGCGCCCTCGTAGCGACCGGGTCCGACGGCGACGATCCGGTTGCCCTCGACCGCGATGTGCCCGTCGGCGTACTCGGTGCCCGCGCCGTCGACGGTGGCCACCGCGCAGTGCTCGATGACGATCACGCGCCGGCCGCCAGTCTCACCGCGGCGACGATGTTCTCGTAGCCGGTGCAGCGGCACAGGTTCCCGGCGAGCGCCTCGCGGATGTCGGGGTCGCTGGGTGCGGGGTTGCGGGCGAGGAGGTCGTGGACGGCGACGACGAGCCCGGGCGTGCAGAATCCACATTGGACCGCGCCGGCGTCGAGGAACGCCCGCTGCACCGGATCGAGCCCTCCGGCGCCCGGGAGGCCTTCGACGGTCCGCACGTCGCGGTGCTCGGCCTGGCCGGCGGCGACGAGGCACGCGCAGACCGGGGTGCCGTCGAGGTAGACGGTGCAGGAGCCGCACTCGCCCTGCTCGCAGGCGTTCTTCGCGCCGGGCAGGCCGAGGCGTTCGCGCAGCACGAACAGCAGGCTCTCCCCCGGCCAGACGTCGTCGGCCTGCCGGGGTTCGCCGTTGACGGTCAGGTTCACGCGCATCGGTGCTCCTCCCAGGCCCAGCGCAGGGTGCGGCCGCCGAGGACCGCGAGGGCGTGCCGCCGGTAAGCGGCGCTGCCGCGCACGTCGTCGATCGGCCGGGCGGCGGCCCCGACGAGCTCGCCGAAGCGCCGGATCAGGGCTTCCGGCAGCGGCGCCGGATCGTCCCAGGGCAGTTCGGCGGACAGGGACTCCGCCTCGGTGGCGCGCAGCGGCGTCGGTCCGGCCGAGCCGATGCCCGTGCCGACGCGGCGCCGGGAGGCGTCGAGGGTCAGGGCGAACGAGCAGACCGCGATGACCATCGCGTTGCGGGTGCCGACCTTCGCGAACTGCTGCGGCCCGGCCGCCGGCGGCACGAGGAACGCGGCGATGAGCTCGTCGGGCGCCAGGACGCTGCGTTTGGGGCCCTGGAAGAACTCCGCGACGGCGACGGTGCGGGCGCCGCGGACCGAGGCGACCTCGACCTCGGCCCCGGCGGCCAGCAGCGGCGGGTGGGCGTCGCCGGCGGGTGAGGCCGAGCCGAGGTTGCCGCCGACCGTGCCGCGGTTGCGGATCTGCGGCGATCCGACGGTCCTGGCCGCCATCGCCAGGCCGGGCAGGCGCTTGCCGAGCTCGTCGATGATCCTGCGGTACGTGACGCCGGCGCCGACCCGCAGCCGGTCGCCGTCTGCGGCCCACTCGGTGAGCGGCGCGACCCGGGTCAGGTCGAGCAGGGCGGGCGGGCGGCGGCGGTCGAAGTTGAGCTCGACCATGACGTCGGTGCCGCCCGCGATCGGCACCGCGCCGGGGTGTTCGGCCTTCGCGGCGAGGGCCTCGTCCCAGGTGGACGGTCTCAGAAACTCCACACGACCTCCTCGGCGACGTCGTCGTCGCGCCGGACGGTGCCTTCGATCAGCCCGTAGGGCCGGTCGGCGGCGAAATACACCTCGTCGGGATTGTCGAGCCCGAACGGGGTCAGGTCGACCAGGAAGTGGTGCCGGTTCGGCAGCGACAGCTTGACCTCGACCGCTTCGGGGCACGCCGCCAGTACCGCGGAACCCATGGCGAACAGGGTCTGCTGCAGCGCCAGGCTGTGCGTGTCCGCGAACGCCGCGATGAGGGCCGCCCGGGCGTCCCCGAAGGACGCGCCGGTGTGCCGCCAGGCGGCGTTGACGCTGGTGGCGAGGATCCGGTCACGGGTCTCCGGCAACGTCGTCCACGCGTCCTTGACGTAGCCGTGGAACTCCGAGCCGGTCGTCTTGAGCAGCACCAGGTCACGGACCCCGGACACGACCTGGGTGCCGCTCGCGTCGAAGTGCACCCGCGCGGTGCGGATCTCGCCGCCGTCGCGGCGGAACGTGTGCCTGCCGTCGACGGGCTGCCACGGATACTGCTCGACGGTGACCCGCGCGCCGTGGATGCTCGGCTGCGACTCGACGAAGTGCCGGGCGAGCCGGGTCGCGAACGACTCGATGTCGTCGATGCCGTGCTCGCGGGCGAACGCGTAGACGGTGTTCTTCTGCGTGTCGGTCGGCAGGACGGCCCCGTTGTCGCCGGTGAGGTGGCTGGCGGCGAGGTCGCCGCGCAGGGCGACGCTGACGTTGAGGTCGGTGAGCCCGTCGCCGCCCGGCCCGCGGGTCACCCGGACGATGCGGGTCTCGGCCTTGCCGTACTGGTTGGGTCCGAGCGAGAAGGTCGGCACGGCTCAGCTCCCCCGGTAGGTCGAGTATCCGAACGGGCTCAGCAGCAGCGGCACGTGATGGTGCCGCTCGTCGGCGACGGTGAAGACGATCGCGACCTCGGGGAAGAAGTCCGACGCGAACGCGGTGGCGAGGACGAGCCGGTGCCGCCCGGCTTCGAGCGGCGCGTCGTGACGCCACCGGCCGTCCTCGTCGGTCACCCCCTCGTGCGCACCCGACGGGGTCTCGAGCCGCACCGGAACATCGGCGACGGCCAGACCTCTGGAGGTGTCGAGGACGTGCGTGGAGAAACTCATGTAACGAGCAGTTCCAGGCGCAGCTCCACGATCTTGCGCAGCTCGCCGCGGACGACGCGGCGCTCGGTCTCCTCGTCGTTGCCGAGCCGGCCGCGCGCCGCGGCCAGGATCTCGGTCGCCGTCTTGCCGCTGGCGAAGACGAGGAACAGATGGCCGAAGCGTTCCTCATAGGCCCGGTTGGCCATGGCGAGCTCCTCGTCGGCGCCCTCGACACGCGCCTGCTCGCGGCGCGACCAGGCGGCCTCGGTGCTGTCGCCGGCGGGGCGCTCGCCGATGCGGGGATGCGCGGCGAGGACACCTGCCAGGTCCTGCCAGGTCAGCGCGTCGAACTCGGCGACGCCGGTGACGACGACGTCGGCGGATGTGGGATACGGGCGGTGGTCGGCCACCCTGGCGGCCCAGCCGGGGGAAGCGCAGCAGGCCAGCAGTGCCTCCTGCGCCGCAGCGGGCGGCAGACCGTTGAACCGGTCGAGCATGGCCCCCCTCTCACCTATCTCCGGCACCCTACTCCGGAGATGTTTCATGTCTAGACCTGTCCAGTATCCCCTTTTTGTCCGTCCCGGCCAGCAGCTTCTCAGCAGCTTCTCCAGGCTGCTGGTTCCGTTCCTGCGTGGCAGACTCGAAGCATGCAGCTGCGACCGGAGATCGAGCTCGTCGAAGTGTCGGGCCGCTCGCTGCGCATCATCGACGCGCACCTCATCACCGCCGGCCCCATCGGCCACGACCTGCCCGACCGCGGGGTGTCGCTGACCGCCGACGCCGACGGGTACACGGCCCGCTGGTCGCGCAACTCGGTCAGCCTGCCCGGCATCGCCCGCGCGTTCGTCGGCGGCGCCGCGGGCGGGGCGCTGTTCCGCCTGCTCGGCCTGCCCGGCGCGGTGCTCGGCGCGGTCATCGCCGTCGGCCTGGCCCGCACCGCCCGGGAGCGCCCCACGACGGTGCCCGACCCGACCGTGACCGTCGCCGAAGATGGCCCCGACCTGGTCCTGCGCTCCGCCGACCTGCCGTCGCTGGTGTTCGCCGTGATGGACCTGACCGGCGCGACCGGCCCCGTCACCGTGAGTCCCGCGCCGCAGGTCGCCGAGCTGACCGACGGCGGCTCCGAGACCGTCCGGCTCGACGACGTCGGCGGCCTGGAGGAGGTCGTCGCGCAGTTCCGCGACGTGGCCGTGTCGTTCCGCCACCCCGAGGTCATGGCCCGCTGGGGCGCCACCCGGCCGCAGGGCATCCTGCTCTACGGCCCGCCCGGCACCGGCAAGACGATGCTCGCCCGGGCTCTCGCCAACGAGATCGGCGGCGAGCTGCGCGAGATCCGCACCCCGGAGATCCTCGACAAGTGGGTGGGCAACTCCGAGAAGAACATCCAGCGGATCTTCGCCGACGCCCGCCGCCTGCGCCACCCGACCGTCCTGCTCTTCGACGAGTTCGACTCCATCATCAGCTACACCGGCGCCGCCTTCGACGCCGCCGGCCAGATGATCAACGCGGTGGCGGGCATCTTCAAGCAGGAGATGAACACCCTCATCGAGCACAACCCCAACGTCATCGTCGTGGCCACCACCAACTTCCCCGACCGCGTCGACGCCTCCCTCATCCGCTCGGGCCGCTTCGACCTGAAGCTGGCGGTCCCACCCCCGGGCCCGTCCGCCCGCGCCGACATCTTCACGAAGCTCCTGCGCCGCCTCATCGCCCGCCACGAGGTCGGCGGCTTCCGCCTCTTCGCCGACGACATCGACGTGCAGGCCCTCGCGTCCGCCTCCACCGGCCTGACCGGCGCCGACTTCAAGGAGGTCCTCCGCCGCACCCAGCTCGACAAGGCGATGCACGAGGCCCGCCACGGCCGCCCACCGTCCCCGATCACCCAGGCCGATCTGCTTGCCGTTCTGGCAGGTGTACGCCCGAGCCCCTGACCCACGGCGCTCCGCGCGCCCGGCCCGGCCTTGCCACCGGCCGCATTCCGCCGCCGACCCTCCACCCGGTGCGTCAGGACCCGGCGCCGCGCATGCCCGGCTCACGTCCTGTCGCGGCGCGGCGGGCTCCGTGCCCCCGGGTGGTACTCAGGGATTGCGGACGAACGGTGTCGTGGTGGCCAGTTGCAGGAAGCCGAGCCGCTGGAGGATGGGCCGGCTGTCGGCGGACGCGTCGACCTGCAGGTAGCGGTAGCCGGCCGCGGCGGCGAGGGCCGCCCGGTGCGCGACGAGGGCCCGGAACACGCCGCGGCCGCGCCAGTCGGCGACGGTGCCGCCGCCCCACAGGCCGGCGAACTCCGTGCCGCCGTGGAACTCGACGCGCCCCGCGCAGATGGGGCGGTCGCCGGCCATGACGACCGCGGCGGCGATGGAGCCGGGCCGGTCGGCGATCCGGGCGAGGAGGTCCTTGCCGATCCGCGAGTGGTCGCCGCCGAAGACCTCGTCGTGCACCCGGACGAGGAGGTCGGCACCGGCCGCGTCGGTGACGGGTCGCAGCGTCGTCCCCGGCGGGAGGGACACGTCCAGCGGAAGGTCGGCGACCTCGGCGAAGAGCAGACCCTCGACCGGGTCGGGCTCGAACCCCGCGGCGATGAGCCTCTCGGGCAGGTCGGCGGGGCGGTCGTGGGAGTAGTGCTTCCACTCCCACGGCTGACCGACCCGGCCGAACCGCTGGATCTGCGCGGCGATGACCGCGTCGGCGTCGAGGCCGTGCAGGTCGCACCAGGAGATGCCGTGCCAGCCGTCCCTCGACGAGACGACCCGCACGATGCCGGGCTCCCGCTCCACGACGGAGCCGGCGTCGGCGCCGGGCTCCTGACGGATCTTCCGGTCGAACAGCGCAAGCACCTGCTGGGGGTCCACGTCCCAAGACCACACCTTCGTGGAGCGGCGTGCAAGCGGTTTGCGGCGTCAGCCGGTGTACGTGCCGACGACCTCGATCTCACCGACGAGGTGCGCGTTGACGGCGTCGACGTCCTCCGCCGGGATCCACAGTTCGAGGACGTTTCCGCCACCGGCCCGCCTGGTGACGTACCGCCGGGCGAACGCCGTCGCGACCCGGAAGCGCGTCACGTGCCCCGTCCCGGCCGCCGGCACGTTCCACTCGCGGGCGATCCGCACGGCATAGGCCTCGTTGAGGACCGGGTAGAAGATCGGCTGGTCCGGCAGGCGCGGCGGCCAGCGGCGCCGTCCGGCGGCCTCGACCAGCCGCAGCTCCTGCGGCCCGACGGGACGCCACAGCGTGGTGGTGCCGTCCGCGTTCTCGACCCTCCCGTGCAGCAGGTGCGCCACGAGCCTGACCACCGCCGCGTCGCCGTGCGCGGCGGGCGCGGCAGGCGAAGCGGGCGCGGCGGGCGAAGCGGGCGCGGCGCACGGCGAGGCAGTAGGCGCGGCGGCGGGGCCCGCCGGCGCGAGCCGCAGGGCGCCAGTTGCGGCGGGCGCGGCGGGCGGGACGGCAGCCGGAGCGTCGAGCGTGGCGATCGCCGGGGCGGTGAGGTCATCGATCAGGACGGCCACGACGGGGCCGCCGGCGAGCCAGCGCAGCGCCGCCGCGTCGTGCGGATCCGAACGGTCGACGAGCCGGTCGAGGGCCGTCCTGTCCAGGTCGTACACGGCGGAGCCGGCGGTGTGCCCGCACACCTCCGTGAGCGCCTCCGGCCAGCCGGCATCGGCCCGGACGAACTCGCCGCCTGCCGGGCCGATGCCGTATGCCTTCACCACGCGCGACAGTGTCGCATCACGCGTGCCTGCCCCGCCTCGCGTTTCGGGGCCGGGCGAGGACCGGCGCGAGGCTCAGCGCCAGGCCCACGAGGGCGACGCCGGTGACGAGGTTGACGCCGGGGTGGAACTGGGTGAAGTCGCCGGCTCCCGCGCCGCCGGTGGCGACGAGGGCGGTGACCACCGCGAGGATGAGGGCCGCGCCGACCTGGCCGGAACTCTGTACCAGACCTGAGGCGAGACCCTGCTCCGCGTCGGCGACACCGTCGGTCGCCTGGGCCATGATGGAGCTGAAGCCGAACGCGAACCCGCCGCCCAGCAGCAGCATCGCCGGCAGGATCGCGAGCAGGTAGTGCGGCGCGCCGCCGGCGGTGAGCAGGAACCAGCCGTAGCCGAGGCTCATCGACAGCATCGAGGCGACGATGAGGCGCGGCGTGCCGTGCCGGTCGATGAGCCGGCCGACGAAGGGCGACCCGAACGCGACGAGGAGGCCGGCGGGCAACAGGGCCAGTGCCATGCGCAGCGGCGACCAGTGCAGCACGCCCTGCAGGTACAACGTCATCATGAACTGGAAGCTCAGGTATGAGCCGAAGAGGGCGACCATGCTCAGGTTGGCCCGCACGATCGAACCGCTCCGCAGGATGCCCAGGCGGATGAGCGGGTGCGCGACGCGCCGCTCGACGAGGACGAAGCCGGCCAGCAGCGCGGCGGCGACGACGACGGACGCGAGCGTCACCGGGTCGAGCCAGCCCCGGTCGGGCGCGGACACCACGGTGTAGACCGCGAGGAGCGTGCCGCCCACGAGGGTCGCGGCGCCGGCAAGGTCGTGCCCGCCGTCGGAGGCCGGCTCATCCCTGGGGATGAGGACGTAGCCCGCGACCAGCGCGGCGAGGGCGAGCGGCACCGGGATGAGGAACGTCCACCGCCAGCCGACGCTGGTCAGCAGGCCGCCGAGGATGAGCCCGGAGCTGTAGCCGCTGGCGCCGAAGACGGAGAAGACCGACAACGCGCGGTTGCGGGCCGGCCCCTCGTGGAACGTGGTGGTGAGGATCGACAGGGCGGTCGGCGCGGTGAACGCGGCGGCGAGGCCCTTCACGAAGCGGGTGGCGATGAGCAGGGTGCCGTCGTCGACGAGCCCGCCGACGAGGGACGCGACGGCGAAGACGCCGAGCGCGGCGAGGAAGACGCGGCGGCGGCCGAGCAGGTCGGCGGTGCGCCCGCCGAGCAGGAGCAGGCCGCCGTACCCGAGGACGTACCCGTTGACGATCCACTGCAGCGAGGTGGTCGACAGGCCGAGTTCGGCGCCGATGGACGGCAGGGCGACGCCCACCATCGACACGTCGAGGCCGTCGAGGAACAGCACGGCGCAGAGCACCGCGAGGACTCCCCACAGTCGCGGGGTCATCATCGCGTGGGTCTCCGGCGCGTTGGTCGTGCTCGGGGCCGGGAGGGTCGTAGTCACCCGACGGACACTAGATGCGCGTGCATTCAATGTCCACGCACTAGTTGCGGACGCATTTAATGTTGATGCATTCAGGTGTGGTACCGGAGTAGGATGCGCGGCATGACGTCGCAGGAGGCGCTTGTCGAGCACTGGCGCTCGCTGCTGACCAGCTACAACGAGGTCGCGTGCCATCTGGAGCGGGCGCTGTCGGACGCGCACGGGCTGAGCATGAGCGAGTTCGAGATCCTCGACCGGCTGGTCGCGCAGCAGTGTGAGAAGCGCCGCATGCAGGATCTCGCCGCCGACATGTACCTCAGCCAGAGCGCCCTGTCACGGGCGGTCGCCCGCCTGGAGAAGAGCGGCCTCGTGGCGCGGGCACTGTGCGAGGCCGACCGCCGCGGTGTGTTCGTGACGCTCACCACCGAGGGTCTGCGGCGCCACACGGCCGCGCGTGAGACCCACCTCGCGGTGCTCGCAAGTCACTTGCAGGTCGGCCAGGACGCCCGCCGCTAGGAGCAGGCCGGGCGCCCTCAGCGGTCCTTTCAGGACACGCGGCGCTAGCGGTCCGTTCGGTCG
Organism: Dactylosporangium sp. NPDC005555; assembly: GCF_040605635.1. NCBI lineage: Bacteria > Bacillati > Actinomycetota > Actinomycetes > Micromonosporales > Micromonosporaceae > Dactylosporangium > Dactylosporangium sp. NPDC005555. The sequence continues at coordinate 92,139 of NZ_JBEXDG010000013.1, read as the reverse complement.
TTCAGGACACGCGGCGCCGGCAGTCCGCGTGGTCCGTTCGGTCGTTCAGGACACGCGGCGCCGGTAGTCCGCGTGGTCCGTTCGGTCGTTCAGGACACCGCGGCGCCTGCGGTCCGCGCGATCCGTCAGGACACGCGGCGCCAGCAGCCCGCGCCGCCCTCAGGACACCCGGCGGTAGTAGGAATGGACGGCAGGCTGGCCGGTGTAGTTCGCGCCGGCCTTGTCGTCGGCGCCGAGGTACTCGTACGGCAGCGTGACGTCGCCGCGGTCGTCCCGGCCGATCCTGCGGCGCCGCCCGTCGTAGTTGAACCCGGCGTCGCGCAGGTGCACGGCGAGGCGCCGCCCCGCGGGCCGGCCGTCCTCCAGGCGGATGCTGTCCAGGTCGATGTCGGCGACGAGCCTGCCGCCGCCGGTCAGCCACCCCGCGGCCGCGGCGAGCAGCCCGAGCTTGTCGCCGACGTAGTGCAGGCCGTGCACGCTGGTGACGAGGTCGTACAGCCGGTCAGGCTTCCAGTCCGCCACCGACGCGGTCGTCAGGCGCAGCCACGGCACGTCCGGCGCCGGGTCGAACGCGTCGACGAGGTCCACCCCGTGGACGAGGACCCGGTCCTCCACCCCGGCGGCGTGCAGCCTGGCGGCCGCCTCGACCAGCGCCCGCCCTGTCCCGCAGCACAGGTCGAGCCACGCGACGGTGTCGGGCGCGCCGGTCACCGACACCAGCGGCAGGAGCGCCTCCACCGGGTTGAACCCCAGCTCACGGTCATAGCCGTTGACCCCGGCGAGGGCGCGCTCGCGGTTCATCGCGGAGTTGGCCACCACTGCCGAGCCGGCGAGCGTGTCGTCATCGAGCAGGGTCACCGAACCATGATCGCAACCAGGACCCGCGAAGCCAACACCGCGCCGCCCTTCCAGAACCCCTCGCCCACCACCTGGTCTCGTCTTGTGGGACGACTCCCCCACCATTCCCTTGCAACCCACGTGCAGATGCCGGCTCAGCCCGTCCCATGTCAGGCTTTCCACATCCCGCCACCGTCCCACAACATAGGACACGCCTCCCGCCCAACGCCACCGAAGTGATCACCAGCGATGGATTCGGGCGGGACCACCGCCTGCGCCCTGCCGCACCCGGGCCCGGCGGGTCGATGCTTGCCGAGCCGCCCGCGAACCGCCCGAACCGCCCCCGAACCGCCCGAGCCGCCCCCGAACCGCCCGAGCCGCCCCCGAACCGCCCGAGCCGCCCCCGAACCGCCCGAGCCGCCCCCGAACCGCCCGAGCCGCCCGCGCCGGTGGCGGCGGGCGGTGGGCGGTGGGCGGTGGGCGTGAAGGTCAGCGGTCGCCGCCGTGGTCGTCGCCCGCGTCGTGGCCCGGGCCGTCGTCGGAGCCGTGGCCGCCGCTGCCGTGGTCGTCGCCGGCGTCGTGGCCGGGGCCGTCGTCCGAGCCGCCGTGCCCGCTGCCGCTGCCGCTGCCGCCGCGCCCGCTGCCGCCGTGACCGGACCCGCTGCTCCCGGACCCGCTGCCCGAGCCGCTGTTGCCTGAGCCGTTGGTGCGGTTGCCGCCGTGGTCGTCGGCGGACGGGGAAGCGGAGGCCGTCGGGTTGCCGCCGTGGTCGTCCGTCGAGGCGGAGGCCGACGGGGACGCGGTCGGGTCGTCGCTGGACGGGGACGCCGAGGGGTCGCCGCCGTGGTCGTCCGCTGACGCCGACGCGGACGGGCTGTCCGAAGTGGACACCCGAGCGGGGCGGTCGTCGCCCGAGGGGCCGGACGCGGCGAGAGCCGTGCCGCCGGCAGCCAGGGCAACCGTCACGGTCGCTGCGATGATGAGGAGCTTGCGCATGTCGTACACCTCCGTGGTTGTTCTGCGTTTGCAACAACCACGTTGCCGGGCGCGGCGATATCGGGGCGCTGTGGCAACCCTAAGGTTCGGTTAACGCGTTCAGCGTGACCGTGACCCGGGCGCCGCCGAGCGGTGAGCGGTCCACGGTGAGGGCGCCGCCGGCGGTACGCCGGGCGATGTCCAGCCCGAGCCCCGTGGAGCCGGCCCCGCTCACGCCTCGGGCGCCGGCGGCAGGGTCGAAGCCGGGGCCGGCGTCCTGCACGGTGAGGACCCGGTGGCCGTCGAGCGTCACGGAGACCGCGACGCCCTCCTCGGTGTGCGCGAAGACGTTGCCCAGCAGGGCGTCGACGCACGCGGCGAGGTCGGCGGCGGAGACCGCCACGGGCAGCGGGCCGTCCGGCAGCTCCGTCGAGACCGGGCGGCCCTGGTCCTCGGCGAGCACCGTCCAGAAGCGGACGCGCTCGGCGACCACCTCGGTCGCGTCGCAGGCCGGCACGTCGCGCTCGCGGCGGGCGTCCTCGATGACGGTGGTGACCGCCCGGTCCAGGGCGGCGACGTGCGCGAGGATCCGGTCGGCCTCGGCCTGGTCGCGCAGGCCCTCGGCGTCCAGGCGCAGCGCGGTCATCGGGGTCCGCATGCGGTGCGACAGGTCGGCGACGCGTTCGCGTTCGGAGCGCAGGAGGTCGCGGATGCGGGCGGCGAGCTGGTTGAGGGCCGCGGCGACCGCCCGCACCTCCGGTGGGCCGGCCGTGGCCGGCGCCCGGCGGTCGAGGTCACCACCCGCCAGGGCGTCGGAGACCTCGGCGAGGGAGCGGATCGGGCGCACGACCATGACGGCGAGCCGGTCGGCGACGGCGACGCCGACGGCGAGCAGGCCCACACCGAGCAGCGCGAGCACCAGCCACGCGCGGGTCACGCCCTTGCGCAGCTCGGCCCGTGGCACGAAGACCCGGATGACGGCCGTCCCCTGCGGCAGGCCCTGGACGGCGACGAGGACCTCCCGGCCGTCCGGGTGCTCGACGGAGAAGCTGCCGGACCGGGCCGCCAGCGACACCCCGGGGGTCCTGCCGGCGGCCGGGCCGACGACGGCGCCGTCAGGGAGGTACACCGTGATCGGGCGGGAAGCGTCGACGTTGACCTGCTCGACGGCGAGACGCAGCGACTGCGGGTCGGCGGTGGCGACGAGGACGCCGAGGGACTGCGCCTGCGTCATGGCCGCCGACACGGCCCGGTCCGCTGCGACGCCACGCAGCAGCAGCGCGAGAGGCACGAGGAACGCGAGCAGCACCAGCGTCATCGCGGCCGCGACGAGCAGCGCCAGCCGCCACCTCATCGCTGCAGCCCGTACTTGACGCCGACGCGGCGGACGGTGTGCAGGCGGCGTGGCTCCAGCGCGGTCTCCCCCAGCTTGCGGCGCAGCCACGACAGGTGCACGTCGACGGTCTTGTCCGCCGTCGTGTACGGCACCTGCCACACCTCGGTCAGCAGCTCCCGCTTGCCGACGACCTCACCGGCGCGGGAGACCAGGTGGTACAGCAGGTCGAACTCGCGCGGGGTGAGGTCCAGCGGCGCGCCGTCGAGGGTCGCGGTCCTGGCCCGCGGGTCGATGCGGACCCCGTCGACGTCGAGCGCCGGGTCTCGTTCGGGTGCGGACGGTCCGCCGTCGGCGCGGCGCAGCACCGCGCGGATGCGGGCGTCGATCTGTTCGGCGCCGTACGGTTTGACGACGTAGTCGTCGGCGCCGGCGTCCAGGGCTCGGACCATCTCGCCCTCGGTGCGTCTCGCGGTGACGACGATGATGGGCACGCGGCTCACGGCGCGCAGCATCCGCAGCACCTCCCGGCCGTCCAGGTCGGGCAGGCCGAGGTCGAGCAGGACGACGTCGGGCGCCTCGGCGACGGCGAGCTTGAGCCCCTCCATGGCGGTCGCGGCGGGCACGACGACGTGCCCGCGCCCGGTCAGGGCCCGCACGATGCCCGTCCGGATGGTCCCGTCGTCCTCCACGATCAGCACCTTCGCCATAGCCAGAGGTTAACCATGCCTTAGCGATCGGCGGTGGATAGTGGTGCACATGTCGACGACGTTGCTCCGCCGATGGGTCCTCGCGGGTGGCGCCTGGCTGCTGACGGTCGCCGTGGCCACGGCCGTGGCGACGGGCGCGGTCGGGTCGATGCGGCAGGGCATCTTCGGCACGTCGGACGCACCGTACAGCGGGGCCAGGGTCGACGCGCTGCTGGCCGCGGCGTCCGCCGCCCCCACGCCTCCTTCCACGTCCCCGGGCTCCGCCGCGCCGTCCGCGTCGGCGGGGCAGGGCGGCATCGTGCGGGCCCTGACGACCCCGGGCGGGACGATCGTCGCGGTGTGCGACGCGGGCCTGGTGACGCTGCGGTCGTGGACGCCGAACTCCGGGTTCGAGAGCGACCATGTGGAGCGGGGACCGGCGGCGGTCGCGTCGCTGCGGTTCAAGGCCCGCAGCGGCGGCGGCGACGTCCGCGCCCAGGTCACCTGCGCCGGCACCGAGCCCCACCTCACCGTCACCGGCGACGACTGAGCAGGCGGGCCCACGTCACGAGCCCGCTGACGGCTCACGGCACCGGCGGGCAGCAGGGCGGCAGGGCAGCAGCAGATGACAGGGCAGCAAGCGACAGGCGACAGGGCAGCACCGGCAGGACACCCGGCGACAGGTCAGCCGGCGACAGCGTGGCAAGCGACAGTGCGGTTAGCGACAGACGGCAGGGCGGCACCCGGCAGGCGCAGCATGCGGCAGGGGCGGCAGGGGCAGGGGCAGGACGCGGCAGGACAGCAGGCGGCAGGGCGGCGGCGGCGCACGGTGGGCAGCGCTGCCAGTTACGACCGGAAGGCGTCGGCGAGGGCTCGGGCCGGTGGGGTGAGCGAGCCGTGCACGAGTTCCGTCCGGTGGACGAGGCGGGGCACGGTGACCGGGACACCGACGACGCCTGGGTGGGTCACCGGGCCGGGCAGCAGCGCCAGGCCCGCGCCGGCCGCGACCAGCTCCAGGAGGCCTCCGGTGTCGGTGCCCGGATAGGCGAACCCGTCGCGGAAGCCGCCGCTGTGGGCGAGGGCCCGCAGCTGCGGCAGCGGCGTGGCGACCTCAGGGGCGTCGATCCACGTCGCGTCGGCGAGGTCTGCAAGCTCGATGCAGCGGCGACCGGCGAGGGGATGACCCACCGGGAACGCCGCCACGGCGGCGGACTCGGCCAGCGCCGACGACACCAGCTGACCCGCGTCGGGCAGCGGCAACGGGTCGCTGGGCGCGGTCACGCCGTCGACGAGCCCGACGTCGAGCGTGCCGGTCGCGACCCCGGTGGCCACCGCGGCGCGCCCCGCGACCAGCAGCGTGAACCGGACGCGGGGCATGGCCCGCTGCACCGAGGCCAGCACCGCCGCGGCGCGTGCGCCGCCGGCGCACGGGGTCGCGCCGAGCACGACGGTCGCGGCGGGCTCCCCCGCCAGCCGGGCCACGTCGGCGCGGGCCGCGCTCAGCCGCAGCAGGATCGGGCCGGCGTGCTCGAGCAGCCGCGCGCCCGCGTCGGTGGGCGCCACGGGGCGCCGGTGCAGCAGCGTGGCACCCAGGTCGGACTCCAGCGCGGCGATCTGTTGCGACACGGCGGACTGCGTGTAGCCCAGCTCCTGGGCAGCCGCGGAGAACGAGCCCGTGCCCGCGACGGCGACGAACGTGCGCAGCAGGTGCGGATCCACGACATCAGTATCGCTTATCGCGGTACGCACATCAGTTGTTGGACTGATGTCCTTCTCCGGTAGGAGAGTGGGACGCATGGCACCGACCCGCACCGCCCGCGTCGCCCTCGTGGGCGACCGCTCTCCGCACGTGCGTTCCCACACCAGGATTCCCGGGCTCCTCGAAGTGCTGCGCACGCGGCACGGGATCGGCGTCGACGCGTACTGGATCCCCACCTCCGACGCCGAGGCGACGGACCTCGCCGGGTTCGACGGAATCTGGCTGCTGCCGGGGAGCCCGTACCGCAGCGAGGAGGGCGCCCTGCACGCCGTGCGGGTCGCCCGTGAGCACGACGTCGCGTTCCTCGGCACGTGCGGCGGCTTCCAGCATCTGCTGCTGGAGTTCGCCCGCACCGTCTGCGGCATCACCGACGCCCGCCACGGCGAGTCCGATCCCGGCGCCCCACGGCAGCTGATCGTGCCGCTGGCGTGTTCGCTCGTCGGCCACGAGGGCGCGGTCGACCTGACCCCCGGCTCCCTGGCCGAGCGCGTCTTCGGGGTGGAGCGGTCCGTCGAGCGTTATCACTGCGCGTACGGGCTGGACCACGGCTATCTGCCGGAGCTGACCCGGCACGGGCTGCGCTTCACCGGCTTCGACGACAGCGGCGAGGTCAGGGTCGCCGAGCTGGACGGCCACCCGTTCCTGATGGGCACCCTGTTCCAGCCGGAACTGGCCGGCGACGGGTCCCGCTGCCACGTCGTCATCCGCGCCTTCGCCGAGGCCGCCGTGTCCGTCGCCGCCCGCCGACCCGCACACGCACAGGCGCGCTGACCCGGACCCGGCGTCCGGCTGCCGCCGGCGGTGGCGTCTCAGCTGAGGTCGGCGACGACGGCGAAGTGGTCCGACGGCCAGACGCCGTCGCACGGGCCGGTGCCGGCCAGGTGGACGCCCTCGACGACGCCGCGCCCGCCGCCCTGCAGCCCGGCCAGGACGTAGTCGATCCGGGCGCTCGGTGCGCCGTGCCCGGCGACGTGCGGGTTGCGGCGGTCCCAGGTCCATCCGGGTCCGCCGCCGCCGGTGTACCGCCACGCGTCGACCATCACGAGTCCGGGCACGACCGGCGCGGTCAGGTGGCCACCGGCGCGGCGCATCTCGTCGGAGTCCGGCTCGGCGTTGAAGTCGCCGGTGAGCACCGGCGGGTGGCCGGCGTCGCGGTGCGCGGCGACGAACGGCATGAGCCGCTCGACCTGCGCGCAGCGGCCGGCCGAACCGTCCGGCGTCGAGTCCAGATGGGTGGTGAAGACGGGCACCGACCCGCCGGGCGCGTCGACCCGGGCGTGCAGCACGGTGCGGCCCTCACCGCCGAGGTCGCCGACCGCGGTCGCGGCGATCGGCCACCGGCTGAGCACCGCGTTGCCGACGTCGATGCCCGCGTCGCCGATGCGCTCGTGCCAGCGCTCCGGTGCCGGCGACGGACTGTACGCCCAGTGCATGCCCAGCTCGCGCGCCAGCACCTCGACCTGATGCTCGCCGCCGCGGACCGCCCAGGCCTCCTGCAGGCAGCACACGTCGGGCTCCTCGGCCCGCAGCGTCGCGAGGATCGCCCCGTGCCGGGCCCGCCAGTCGCCGAACCGCCACCAGACGTTCCAGGTCATGATCCGCACCGTGCCGATCGTAGATCAGCACCGGCCGATCTGAACGGAACCGTCAGCACCGGCCCGCCGGCACGCCCCGCGGCACGGCGCCTTCAACGCAGAGCGGCGATGACGGGCAGGAGGGCGGCGGGGCCTTCGACGTGGGCGTTGTGGCCGACGCCGGGAAGGTCGACGGGTTCCGGAACCAGTGCGGCGAGCTGTTCCCGGCTGACCATCCGGTCGCCCTCCCCACGGGCGAGGACGACCGGGACGGGCGCGGCGGCGAGGAGGGCGGCGACGCCCGGCTCGCCGACGGCGAACGTCCGCGGGTCGTGCGTGCTCCGCCAGCCGGCGCCGTCCCGGACGACCGCCGCGCCGGGTGCGTCATCCTTGAGACCGACGAGCCCGGCGACCCGCTGGAAGCGGGTTGCGGCCTCGTCGCGGGTCGGGTGGATGATCGGCGGCTTCCGGGCGATCGCGGCCGCGCGGTCGAGGTCGTCCTGAGTCCAGGCGACCTTGATGCCGAGCCCGACGACGGCGCGCACGCCGGGCAGGTGGGCGAGGTGCAGGCCGATCACCCCGCCGAACGAGTGCCCGACGACGACGGTCCCGTGCGGGTCGACCAGTGGGGCGACGGCGTCGGCGACCCCGGCGAACGTGTACCCGTCCAGCCATGCCGAACCCCCGTGCCCCGGCAGGTCGGGTGCCACCCACGCGCAGCCGAGGAGCGCGGTCAGGTCGTCCCACACGTCGGCGGTGGCGCCGAGGCCGTGCAGGAGCAGCACCGCCGGGGTGCCGGAGCCGCCACGGAGCACGCGAAGTTCGGTCACCCCGACAGCATCCCGCACGGAGGTGCCGCCGTGGGTGACCCGCCACCCGCCCGCCGGGTGAAGGGGTGCCCCGGCCCGAGCGTCCGCGTGAGCGACTCGACGGCCCGCGCCCGGCAGGCCCGGCTCCGGCGGCGGAGGGTTCACCGCACGGTGGCGTACGCGAGGAGGCGCGGTGCCGCGATGCCCTCCCACGTGGCGGTGAGGGTCGGCGCGGCCGGCGCGGGATCCGGGTCGTCCTCGAGGATTCTGAACACGGTCAGGTCCAGCACATCGGTTGCGATGACGGCCGGGTCCCGGTCATCCACGCGGACGATGCCGGTGACCTCGGCGACCAGCGAGGAGCCGGCGGCGGTGGTCTGCACGTCGCTGCGGCGGGGCCGGCGGACGCCGTCGACCTCGAACTCCTCCACCGCCTGGGCGGCGCCGGTCAGGATCGTGTGGGCGAGCGCGCAGGCGTAGACGGGGTCGCTGGTCGCGTCGTACACCCACCGGCGGCCGAGGACCGAGTGCTCGGTGGTGCCGACGAGCCACCGGTCGGCGCCGGCGAGCGGGGCGCCGCGGTAGGTGAGCGGGACCTGCAGCACCGGCCCGTCGCCGGCCCGCACGAGGATCGTCTCGACGCCGACCTCGCCGGCTGGGTCGTCGAACCGGAACGCGCCGACCTTCGCCAGGGCGGGTTCCGCCGGGCCGGTGTACCAGGCCCGGGCCGGCAGCCACGCGGTGAGCAGTTCGAGCTTGCTGGGCGTCAGGTCCGCCCGGTGCAACAGCGCCATGATCGCATGCTACCGATGGCTCATCGGGACGGACGCTCCTCGCCCGCGGCGCCGGGCGGCCCGGAAGGCGGGACGCCCCCCACGGCACGGACATGGCGGGGCGGATACGGCAACCGGGCGCGGCATACCGCCTGCGGGCCAGCCCGCAGGCCAGCCCGCAGTTCAGCCCGCGGACGGTGACGGCGAGGAGGCGCAGTCGTCGCCGATGTCCAGGGTGTGGTCGGCCTTCAGGTAGGCGTCGGGGTCCTCCGTGTCGGCCGGGCCCGGCACATCGGCGGCGCCCTCCTTGAACGGCGCCAGCATTCCCTTGCGCGCGGCGACGCAGTCGATCCACGCCAGGTACCCGGCGCTGTGCCCGACCCACATCCCCTTGTCGCCGGCCCGGAGGCGGGCCGTGGTGGGGAAGTCCCAGCGGACCTCGTCGTGCGCGGCGGCCAAGGGATGCCCGGGGTTGCCGGTGAAGGCGTAGACCCAGACGAAGTTCGTGGTGATCTGCAGCGTCTGCAGGCCGTCGACGGACACGGACGCGAACGTGACCCGCCCGCTGACCCGCACCTCCTCGGCCGCGTCGAGACGGGCGGACGGGTCGATCCAGGTGGCGAGGGTACTGAACGTGCTGCGGTCGAACCAGGGTCTGATGTTCGACGCCGAGTTGGGGGCGAGCAGCGCCAGGAACGGGGCCGGGTCGTGGCCGGTGAGCATCCGCTGGTCGAGGCGCGCGGCGACGAGCGCCGTGCGGACCTGCCGCAGCGCCCCGTCGACCTGCGCGGCGGTGAACCCGGTGACCGCGGTCGCCGCCGGCAGGGTGATGCCGGTCTCGCCCTTCGGGTAGGTCGCGGCGGCGGTGCCCTCGAAGGGGTCGGTGGGCGCGGCGCTCGCCGTCGTGGTGACGGTGACACCCGACGGCACCGCCTGCGTGGCATAGGCGGCGTCGGCGGTGGTGGAGTCCGCAGCAGCGGAGCCGGGCAGATAGGTGCGGATCGTCGGCAGCGCGGCGGCGAGCAGGACCGCGGCGACGGCGGCGCTCAGGAACCAGGCGACGGTCCGCGCCCGCTCGGAGCGGAACCGGAACGCCGCACCGAGCCTGCGTCGCCGCTCCGCCCGTTTCGCCCTGCGCTCCGCCTCTTTGGCCCAGTCTTCCATCCCGTCGAAGGGGTCGCTCATCATCTGCTCCGGGCCGAGGGTCGGCGGCACAGTATGCACGACGGCCCGCCCCGGCGACGCCCCGGCGAAGTCCGGGATCAGGCGAGGCCGAGCAACCCGCGGTCGTGGCCGGGCGGCGCGATGACGGCGAGCCCGGAGGGCGGGGACGACGCCGTCGGCACGCAGATGCTCGGCAGTCCGTAGGCGCTCGCCGGCACCGAGCACCGCAGCGTCGCACGCCGCCACGTGTCGCGCGCGGTGAGGCTCAGGTCCCGCGGGTGGCCTGGCCCGCCGGCCGGCAGGACCAGCCACGCGTCGCGGTCGGCGAGCTGGTCGAGCAGCCGCGCCCGCAGGCCGGCGATGAGCGAGCGGGCGGCGGCCTCCTCGCCGGCGGTGACGGTCGCGCCGAAGCGGAAGCGGTCCTCGACGTCGACGCCGAGCGCGCGGGGGTGCGCGGCGATCCAGGCGCCGTGCGCCCGCCACGCCTCGGCGGCCTGCACCCGGCGGAACGCCAGCAGCAGCGGGTCGGGATCGTCCCAGGTGGACAGTGCGACGGTCGAGACCGGCAGGCCGAACTGGGACGCGTCGACGCCGTCGACGGTGAGCAGCCGCGCCGGCGGGTCCGGCGGGCCGTCCGGCAGCAGCACGGCGCCGACGAGGGCCAGGTTCGCGGCGGTGGCGGTGATCCAGCCGACGGTGTCGAACGACGGCGCGAGCGGCAGCACGCCGTCGGTGGGCACGGCGCCGTGGGTGGGGCGCAGCCCGAACAGGCCGCAGCAGGACGCGGGGACCCGGATCGAGCCGCCGGTGTCGGTGCCGAGGCCGATGTCGGCGTGGCCGGTCGCGACCGCGGACGCGGGGCCGCTGGAGGAGCCGCCGGTGACCAGGTCCGGCGCGGCCGGGTTGGGCGGCGCACCATAGTGGACGTTCGTGCCCGAGAGGGAGTAGGCGAGCTCGTCGGTGTGCACGATCCCCTGGACGACCGCGCCGGCGGCGCGCAGCCGGGCGACGGCCGGGGCGTCCTGCGCGGCGGGCAGGGCGGACGCGAGCCAGGTGGGGTTGCCGCCGCCGACGGCGAAGCCGGTGACCTGGAACAGGTCCTTGACCGCGAGCCGCAGGCCGTCGAGCAGGCCGTGGCCGGTGGCCGGGGCGAGGGGCATCCCCTTCACCCGCCACACCGAGGGGTCCGCGGTCATCGTCGCCTCCTGCGTCCCGGCAGGCCGCCGCGACGCCGCGGCGGACCGTGATGAGCCTAGCGCCGAATCCGCGGGGGCGTCACCAGTCCGGCGGGCCGAGCCACGTCGCCTTGGCGATGGCGTTCTGCCCGGCGGAGTTGGGGTGGAAGAAGTCCTGCGCGACGACCATGTCGAGGGTGAAGGCGACCCGGTGCGCGGCGCCGCCGTCGTCCTTGCACCGTGCGCCGTAGGCCTTGCAGGCGGCGGTGAGCTGGCTGTTGTACGCGTCGACCCGCGCCCCGAACGCCTTGCGGCGCGCCACGTCGGCGGCTGCCGTGGAGATGGGCGCGGCGAGCAGCGCCTGGCAGATCCCGAACGACCACGCCTTCACCGCGACCTGGCTGGTGTGCCCGACCTCCCAGAGCCGGTTGATGTCGGGGATGCTGACGACCAGGACGCGGGCCTGCGGCAGGCCCTCCTTCAGCACGGCGAGGGCGTCGTCGACCTGACGGCGGAACGTGTCGACGGGGGTCATCGCGTCGAGGGTGGGCCGGCAGGCGTCGTTGGCGCCGATGAGGATCGTGACGTAGGCGGCCTTCGCGGTGACCGCGGTGCGGGCCTGCGCGGCGAGCGCGTCGGCGCGTGCGCTGCCCTGGGCCGAGTTGACACCGCGAAGGCCGGGGCTGGTCTCGCGCAGCCGCCGGTAGTGGCTGTCGACGCGGGTGCCGTCGCCGGTCGACCACGAGTTGCGCGGGCACGGCGACGGCGCGAGACACGACGCGAACGCGGTGGTGAGCGAGTCGCCGAGGGCGACCATCGTGACGGAGGCACTGCCGGACGGAGCGGGGTCCGCGCCGGCGCCGCCCTCACACGCGAGGGCGAGGGTGGCCAGCGCGGCCAGCCCGAACACCCAGAGTCGATTGACGATCAGCACATAGTAGCGTGCAGCCGCTTCAGCAGCGACATCTCGAGCTCCTCCGGCAGCTGGAAGAACCCGTCCCCGGTGAGCAGCCGGTGGTCGTCGTTCGGCCGGTACGACATGGGCACCAGCACCCCGTCGCGCACCTCGACGCTGCCGATGACGTCGTGCGCCGGGACGTCGCCGGAGGGGTCGGGGGTGCGGGCGTCGAGGACGTCGACCCAGCCGTGCTCACCGACCACGGAGGCCTGCTCGCGGATGCCCGGCACGACGAAGATGTCGTCGGCGATCATCTCGTGCAGGAAGCGCACGAACGCGGGATTCTCCTCGAAGTGGTCCGGCTGCATCGCGGCCGGCCCGCCGACGCCCACAGCGAGGAGCCCGACGACCGCCTCCGGCGCCAGCCCGTATTCGGCGACCTCGTCCGGCTCCAGCGGCGACACCAGGTGCCGCAGCACGGAGCCGACGACCATCTCGTAGATGTAGAACTCAGCGGTCCCCACGGAGCTTCCCGTAGACGAGGACGTCACGCCAGGCGCCGTCGCGGAACTCCGCGGAGCGCAGGATGCCTTCGCTGAGGAACCCGACCTTCTCCAGGGCCTTCTGCTCCGGGATGTTCTCCGGCTGGGTCCGGGCCTCGATCCGCGGGGCGGCGCTGTTGGCGAACAGGTAGTCGCACAGCAGCGTCTGCGCCCGCCAGCCGACGCCGCGGCCGCGCCACTCCGGCAGCAGGATGATGCCGATGCTCCAGTACCGCGACCAGCCGGTGCCGCACGCCTCCCAGCTGACGTAGCCGGCGGCGGTCTCGTCGGCCTCGACCATCAGCCGGCCGTCGAGGTCGCCGAGGAAGCCGTCCTCGGCGAACCGCCGGGCCGGGCCGGTCGGCTCGCGGTAGCCCGACCAGGCGGGGCCGGCCAGGCCGGGCTCCGTCACGAACCGGCGGAACATTCCCAGATCGCTCTCGACCACCGGTCGCAGCCGCACCCAGGTCTTATTCAACTCGCCTCACCTCGCTCACGCCGGCAGCCTGCGCGCGACGCGCAAGATCGTCCGCCATCTTCGCCGATGATCGGGCCGGCCGCCATCCGACCAAGAGCCGACAAACGCCAGCCGCCGGGAAGGGGCAACCACCGGTAGATCGGCCACGCTACCGTCTAGGGCCATGCCCGTCGATGCCTTCGCTCACACGTTCGTCGTGGCCGCCCCGCCGGCCAGGGTCTACTCGCACCTGGCCGACCCGCGGTCCTACGTGGGCCTGTCCCCGCTCGTCGTCGCCGTCCGCGACGTCCACACCGACGGCGACCGGGTCACCTATGTGGCCCTCGAACGGTTCCGCTTCTGGACCAACCCGATCCGGGTGACGATGACGCTCGACCCGGACGCACCGGCCGTGACCAGCGAGGTCGTCTCGCCCGGCCGGGTGCGCCTGCGGGCCGCGGTGACCCTGGTCCCGAAGGATCAGGGCACGGAGGTGACCGAGTCCGTCACCGTCGACTCGCCGTCACTGCTGCGCCGGTACGTGCTGCGGACCGCGAAGTCCGTGCAGCTGCAGAGGGCCGCCGAGCTCACCCGCCGGATGGCCTAACGGGTCAGGTGCGCCGCCACGTGCTCGCGGATCAGCGCGAACGACCGGGCGCGGGCGTCGATGTCGTACACCATGCAGGTCAGCATCAGCTCGTCGGCCTGCGTACGGTCCAGCAGCTCGGTCAGCTGCGCCCGGACGGTCGACGGCGATCCGAGGGCCTGGCCGTCGCGCCGGTCGAGGATGAACTCGCGTTCCCGTTCGCTGTAGGGATACGCCGCCGCCTCCTCCGGCGTGGCCATGGCCTCGGGCCGGCCGGACCGCAGCCGCAGGAACGACAGCTGGCTCGGCCCGGCGAGGAACTCGGCCTCCTCGTCGGTCGGGGCGGCGACCGCGCTGACGGCGACCATCGCATACGGCGCGTCGAGCCATTGCGACGGCCGGAAGCTGTCGCGGTAGAGCTTCAACGCCGGCAGCGTGTTGGTGCTGGAGAAGTGGTGCGCGAAGGAGAACGGCAGGCCGAGCAGCCCGGCGAGCTGGGCGCTGAAGCCGCTGGAGCCGAGCAGCCACACGTCGGGCTTGTCGCCGCGGCCCGGCGAGGCGAGGATCCGCTGCCGCGCGTCGTCGCCCGTGAAGTAGGCGATGAGGTCCTGCAGCTCCTCGGGGAAGTTCTCCGCGGACAGCCCGTCCATGGTGCGGCGCAGGGCGAGCGCCGTGTACTGATCGGTGCCGGGCGCCCGGCCGATGCCGAGGTCGACGCGGCCCGGGTGCAGCGCCTCGAGGGTGCCGAACTGCTCGGCGACGACGAGCGGAGCGTGGTTGGGCAGCATGACGCCGCCGGACCCGACGCGGATCGTGGAGGTGGCGGCGGCCAGGTGGGCAAGGAGCACCGCGGGTGAGGAGCTCGCGATCGCCGGCATGTTGTGGTGCTCGGCGACCCAGAACCTGCGGTATCCGAGCGCCTCGACGCGTCTGGCCAGCTCCGTCGTGTTGCGCAGGGCGTCACCGGCGGACGCGTCGGCGGCTCGGGGCGCGACGTCAAGGACGGAAAGCGGAATCTCGGTCACAAACCATGGTCAACAGCGGGACCCGCCGGAATGTTCCCGCGGCGGCGCGGCCCGCCCCGGAAGGTTTCACGTGCTTCCTCTTCTGAACGGCGTATTGCCGAGGAGAGGCAAACAATGGCGGCGGCCAGACTCGCAGGGGGGCGACGGGGTCGTATACGCAGCGCTCACCGGCGCTGACGAATTCACTCCCGCGAGTGCGACCGGAGCGCGATTCACATGCAATTCAGTCCACCACCCGGGTGAGCCCGCAGTATGAATGTTCACACCGCGCGGGAATTGCGCCGCGGCCCCTGCGGGCATCCGTGCCCGGCGGCGGGTTACGGTCGTGGCAGGGTAACTACCAGGAGGGCAGCATCATGGCCGGGAAACCGCAGCTGACCGCGGCGCGGTCCGTCGCGCTCGTCAAGGACTCCTCCGGGGCGCCCGCCGTGAACCTCGCCAAGGTCCGCGAGTCCGGGCACGTCGACCTCGCCAAGCGCGCCGACAAGGCCGGCCTGGCGCTGAGCAAGCGGGGTCTCGGCGGCATCCGCGCCCAGGCGATGCTCGTGCTGGACCACTCCGGCTCGATGCGCGCCGACTACAAGAACGGGGCGGTGCAGACCCTGGTCGAGCGGGCGCTGGGCTTCGCGCTGCAGATCGACATCGACGGCACCGTCCCGGTGGTCCCGTTCGACACGAAGGTCCTGCCGATCGTGCCCGTGACCGTCGACAACTACAGCGGCGTCGTCGACCGCGAGATCCACCAGGGCTGGATGGGCACCACCAACCTCGCCGACGCCCTCGCGGTCGTCCTCGCGGAGGCGGAGACGACGACCGCGCCGATCTTCTGCATCGTCGTCGCCGACGGCGGCCCCGACAGCCGGCGCGCCACCACGAAGATCGTGTGCGAGCTGTCCCGCTACCCGGTGTTCCTCAAGCTCCTGGCCGTCAAGCCCGTCGAGTACTTCCAGACCCTCGACGACCTCGACAACACCAAACGCCTCCTGGACAACGTCGACACGAAGTCCTCGACCGAGGCCCTGGACCTGCTCACGTGCACCGATCTGCAGTTCGCCGAGGCGATGGCCGACGAATGGGACACGTGGGTCGAGGCAGCCACCGCCGCGGGCGTGCTCAGCTAGACACCGGGACACCTGGGTCGAGGCGGCCACGGCGGCCGGCATCCTGACCTGGACGACCAGACCGGGCGCCAGGATGCTCAGTTTCCCGCTGACGCGCCCGCGTCGTCTGCGGTGCCGAGCCGTTCCAGCCGCATGATCTCGTCGACGATCTGCTCGGGGGTGGCGTCGATCGACACCTCCGTGACGTCCTCGTCCGGCTGGGGCGGCTCCAGGGCGGCGAGCTGACTGTCGAGCATCTCCACGCGCATGAAGTGGCCGTGGCGGGCCGCGAGCCGGCGCGTGATCAGCTCCCGGGACCCGTCGAGGAGGACGAGCCGCACCTGCGGGCGGCCGGCGCGCAGTTGGTCGCGGTAGACCCGGCGCAGGCCGGAGCAGGACACGACGCCAGGGCTGCCGGCGGCGGCGTGCTCGTCGATCCACCGGCCGATGGCGGCGAGCCACGGCGCCCGGTCCTCGTCGGTCAGCGGCTCACCGGCGGCCATCTTCGCCACGTTCCCGGCGGGATGGAAGTCGTCGGCCTCCGCGTATCTCCACCCGAGCCGACCGGCGAGCAATGCCCCGACGGTGGTCTTGCCGGTGCCGGCGACACCCATGACGACGATCACTGGAGGCGGGGTGTCCGGCATGGCGACACCGTACCCATGCGGCCCGGGGACTACACACAGGGGCTGCACACGCCCCGTGGGCCGGCCGGCGTCCACCGGCCGGCCCACCGGGCGTGCCCTCAGGACGCGGCCATCGCCACCAGGGGCGGAAAGTGCCGGGCGAGGAGCTGCTTCGCGACCGTGTCGGGGTCGCCGATGTCGCCGACGCGGTGCCGCTCGACGAGGCGGGCGTGCCCCGGCAGGCCGGTCCCCCGCTCCCGCAGCGTCCGCTGCATCTGCGTCTCGATGGCGCCCGGGTCGACGATCTCGACCGTGCAGGCGCGGCTCGCCGCCTCGCTGACGCAGCGCATGAACGCCTCCGCGCCCGCCTTCGTCGCGCAGTACGTCGCCCAGCCCGGGTAGCTGCGGTGCGCCGCCGAGGAGGCGACGTAGACGATCCGCAGCCGCGGGGCCAGGTCACCGGCGAAGGCGGCCAGGAAGGTGTTGGTGAGCAGGATCGGCGCGACCAGGTTGACCTGGACCGCGGCGAACACCTCCTCGGGGGCGAGCTCACCGGCGAGGCCGATCGGCTCGACCGTCGCGGCGTTGTGCAGCAGCACCACCTCGTCCTCGGGGCGGGTGTCGCCGACGAACGCGGCCAGCTCCGCCTCCGCCGGGAGGCTGAAGACCTCGGCGAGGTCGGTGGACCGCAGCCGTACCGACGCCGGATGCCGCGCCGCGAGCGCCTGCTGCTCGGAGGGGAAGGAACGGGCCAGCCCGAAGACCCTGGCACCGTCGGAATGCAGCGCGTGGAACAGGGCCGCGCCGAGCCCTCTGGAGGCGCCGGTCACGATGACCGAACGCATGCGGGAAACGTCCGCGGTTGCGGACATGACATCACTCCAACCGTGTCGAGGTGCCTGACAACAACGACGGGGTGGGAGTTCGGTCTACGTGCGCCAGACCTGCAGCACGGAGCGGACGGGCGCGTGGTCCGTGCGGCCGCCCGGCGGTGGCCCGGCGAGGAGGACCGGCATCAGCTGGGCGAGGATGCCGGCGGTGAGCTGGGCGAGGGCGTGGGCCGTGCCCTCGGGGGACTCGGCCTGCTCACCCTCGGCGTGCAGCATGAGGGGTTGCTGCTGGTTGTCGTCGTCGTCGGTCGACCACGAGCCGTGGTGGTGGGCGGGCGCGAGCAGCTGATGCGTGACGCCGGCACGGGAGGTGGGCGCGCCGATGGTCGCGCCGAACAGCATCGCCAGGACAAGGGCGAGGACGCCGACGACCCAGCCGGGCTTGCCTGCCCGCGCGAGTCCGTCCAAGTCCGCCCCCTCCGGAGGTAAATGCCCTCCGCCATCATGGCGCAACACCCCGCACATCGGAGTGTCGCGAATTTGCCAGCATCTGCGAAATTCAATTTCACCGATAGGGTGCCCGTGTGTTGGTACGCGCGGTTGTCGGGACCGATCTGCCCTGGTTGCAGGAATTGCTCGTCAATTCGTGGGGTGCGGTCCACGTCATCACGGGAGAAAACGGTCGGGACGCCGATCGGCTGCCCGCATTGGTCGCCGAGGACGCAACGGGTGAACGGGTGGGACTTCTCACCTACGAGCTCGCCGCGACAGGGCTGGAAATCGTCACGCTCGACGCGGTGCGTCCACATGCCGGGATCGGCACGGCACTGCTGGACGCGGCGCGGGCGGTCGCCGCCGACGCGGGCTGCACCCGGTTGTGGCTGATCACCACCAGCGACAACCTCGAGGCCCTGCGCTTCTACCAGCGCCGGGGCATGCGGATCCGGGACGTGCGCCCGGGCGCGGTGCAGCGGGCCCGCCTCCGCAAGCCGCGGATCGCCGAGGCCGGCGAGTTCGGCATCGCGCTGCGCGACGAGCTGGAGCTGGAGCTGTCCCTCGCGACGCCGGACGCGTGCGTGCGGCCCGGCACCCTCGCCGACGTGAAGCCGGTCCTGGGGCTGCTGGATGGCGCGACCCGCTGGCTGGCCGGGCGGGGGCGGACCGGGCAATGGGGCACCGGGCCGCACTCGACGAACCCGCGCCGGCTGACGGCGATGATGCGGTGGGTCCCGCAGGGGCACCTGCACGTCGCCGAGATCGGCGGCGCCGTGGTGGGTGCGATCGTCGTCGGTGAGGCGCCGGAGAACATCCCGGTCGTCTACGAGCCGGAACTGTACGTGAACCTGCTCGTCACCGACCGGGCGCGGCAGGGCCGGAGGCTGGGCACGCTGCTGCTGGACCACGCCCGGGTCCTGGCGGTGCGGCGCGGGATCGGGCTGCTCCGGGTCGACTGCTACGCCGGCGACGACCGGGCGCTCGTCGACTGGTACCGCCGGCAGGGCTTCACCCCGACGGAGACCTTCACGGTCCGCCTGACCACCGGCGTCGACTGGCCCGGCCAGGTCCTCGAGCAGCGCCTCTAGCGCACGTCCCACAGCCACAGGCCGCCGACCAGGCGTCCCGGCCCGAACAGCGCGTCCAGGGTGCCCCGCTCGGCGGCTGCCCCGGCACCGTCCGGGGCGAGGATGATCGACGTGCGCCAGTAGGCGAGGTCGAGCCGGGCCTGCTCCCGGTCCACGTCGGTGACGGCGGTGACCTGACGCGAGCCGGTGGCCGCGTTGATGAGCCGGTCGGTCGGGCGGACCGGGGCGCCGACGGCCGCGTGGCTGCCCCGCACGCCGCCGGCCGGGCCGAGGAAGTAGCCGTGCGACATCCGCATGTCGGCGCCCGTCGCGGTGGCCCAGCTCATCGACGTCCAGTGCTCGAAGGTGGCGAGCGGCACGACCAGCACCGACTCCTCGGCCCGGACGTAGGAGCGCCACTGCCCCGAGGCGATGAACGCCGGGACCGCCGGCCGGTCGATCACCTTGATGGGCACCGGCGCCGCCGGCACCAGCACCGCCGCGACGAGACCGGCCGTCAGCACCCGGATGCTCCGCGCCGTGCCGTCCGGAGCCGGCAGCCGGTCCAGGCCGATCGCGACGAGCGGCGCGACCGCCCAGGTGGCCGCCTCACCGAGCCGCGTCGGGAGCAGTGTGTCGAAGAGCGGCAGGTGATTGAGCAGTGCGTAGGGGCCCGGGATGCCGGTGCCGCGGTTGTACAGCGTGAGCTCGGTGCCGAACGACAGCACGGCGAACACCGCGCCGGTGACGGCGACCGACCGCACGAGCGGCTCCCGCCACCGCCACACGACGACGGCGGCGACCGCGATGACGAGCGGCCAGCCGAAGTAGCCGTGCTGCTCGGCGGAGAACCCGGGCGCCGGCTGGAACTCGCTGAAACGCACCGCCACCGAGTTGCGCGAGAACGACGTGAGGCCCAGCAGGTCCGTGTGGAACGCGGTCATCTGCTTCTCGCCGCCGCGGTACGCGTTCGGGCCGAAGAACTGCCACCACAGCGGGTACGCCAGGACCACCGCCGTCGCGAGCAGCGTCACCCCGAGCCCGGCCAGGACGCTCGGCAGCCGCACCTCGCGGGGTCGTTGCGCCAGCCACAGCAGCCCGCACACCCCCGTGGCGAGGGCCGTGATGAACAGCGTCTCCTCGTTGACGAAGACCTGCCACACGACCAGCGCCGCGAGGATCAGCCCGCCCCGCACCGGCGCGTCGCGCAGCTTCACGACCCGCCACACGATGACGGGCACCAGGAACTGCGCGGTCAGGTTCGGGTGGAACGTCGCGTGGTTGGCCACGCTCGGCGCGAACGCGGCGACCAGCCCGCCGACCCAGGCAGCGCCCCTGCGCCCGACCACGTGCCGGGACAGCAGCCAGTACCAGGTGGCGCCGGTCGCGGCGAGGGTCAGCACGACCAGCAGGTCGAAGGCGATCCCCGGGCCGAACAGCAGCGTCACCGGCGACAGCGGCAGGCCCAGCCCCAGCATCGTCGTGTTGGCCATCCCGTTGACGCCGGCCGGGGCGTTGAGCCGGTCCAGCACGAACGGGTTCGAGGCGGTCCGCACGCACCGCGCCGCCCACGTCAGGAAGTACTCGGCGAGGACACGGTCGCCCGGCGTGTACGGCAGCCGCTGCCCCGGATGCGCGAGCAGCCGTCCACAGAGGAGGACGGCACCGGCCAGATACCCGGCCACCGCCAACGCGTCGATCGTCCACCGGCTCCGGGATCGCCCCTCGTCCATGGTCCAGAACGATACTTCGCTCCCGTTTCGGGCGGTTCAGCGCACGGCCTCTCGCCGTTTCGCGGGCTTGGGCACAGCCGCTTCGTGGGCTTGGGCACGGCCTTCGCCGCTTCGTGGGCTTGGGCACGGCCTTCGCCGCTTCGTGGATCAGGGCACGACCTCGTCGACGGAGGCGGCGCCGGCGATGCGGTGCACGGCGGCGACGGCGGCACGCGGCAGCGGGGCGTACACGTGCGGGAACAGGCCGCCGTGGGCCGAGGTCTCCCAGCGCACCCACTCACCCATGGTCAGCACGTCGATGGCGACGACGACGAGATCGGGCTCGGCGCCGAAGTAGCGCAGCGCGGTGCCGGCGAGCTGGTCCCGGGAGGAGCAGTGGATGTAGCCGTCGCGCAGGTCCAGCGCAGAGCCGTCGAACCGGCCGTCGGCCTCGAAGCGGGCCCACTCGGCGGGCAGCAGGATCTTGTAGATCAGCACCGGCACACAATGCCACGGGTGAGGGGTTCTCTCACCTGTCGCAGGTGAAATGGTGTGAGCGACGAGTCACCCGTTTGCGACCTAGCGTACGCGATTATGAGAACTCGGACATGGGTGTGCGTCGCCGGAGCCGCCATCGCGGTCGGCACGCTGAGCGCCGCGCACGTGCGAAGACCCGACCCGGCGATGGTCCGCACGGCGCAGACCACCGGGCAGCAGTCCGTCCAGGAGCAGGATTCGACGATGTACCTGCTGACCGGGACCGGACTTGTCGCGATCGGCGGGGTGGTGCTCGTGGGCGGTGTCGCCGGGCTCGGCGGCCTGGACATTCCGGGCGGTATCACGATGGCTGTCGGGCGGACCCGCCTGCGGGCCCGCCGGTGGACCCGGTCGGTGCGGAGCCGGGGACGGCACCGCAGCCGCCGCGTCGTCGCCCGGCGGCGGCTCACAGACGGGTGATGCGGTCCTTCAGCAGCGTGGTGGCGATCGCGGCCTTGTGCGGCTGGCCACGCACGAACGCCTCCGCGAACTTCACCGCCTGCTGGTAGGTGACCTTGGCCGGCATCGGGGGCTCGTCGGCGTCGACCGCGACGTCGACGAGCGCCGGCCCGTCGTACGCCAGGGCCTCCCCGAGGATGTTCTCCAGGGCGATGGGGTCGGTGACGCGGGCGCCGTACGCCCCGCAGCCGCGCGCCCACCCGGCGTAGTCCGGCTGCGGGTCGTCGCCGTAGCGGACGCCGAACTCCGGGAAGCCGTTGACCATCTGCTCCCAGACGATCATGCCGAGGGCGTTGTTGTCGTTGATGACGACCTTGATCGGCAGCTTGTACCGGGCCGCGGTGTGGAACTCGGCCATGAGCATGGCGAAGCCGCCGTCGCCGACGTACGCGATGACCTGCCGGCCCGGGTACTCGTGCTGCAGCGCGATCGCGTACGGCAGGCCCGGCGCCATCGAGGCGAGCGTGCCGGACAGGTAGAACTCGCGGCCGCCGGTGGCCTGCCAGTGCCGGGCCGCCCAGGTGGTGACGGTGCCGGAGTCGCAGGTGAGGACCGCGTCCGGGGCGGCGACCCGGTCCAGTGTCCGGGCCAGGAACTGCGGCGCGATCGGGTCCCGGTCCGCGCGTTCGGTGGCCGCCATGCGCTCGCGCCAGTCGCGCATCTTCTCCTGGTACCGCTGCAGGAAGCGCCGGTCGGTGCGCCGCCGCAGCCTGGGCAGCAGCGCCTCCAGGGTGGCCGCGGCGTCGCCGACGAGCGGCACGTCGGTCGGGATGCGGGTGCCGACGCGGGACGGCTCGACGTCGATCTGCACCACGTGCGCCTGCCCGGGCGCCGGGAGGAACTTCGTGTAGGGGAAGTTCGTGCCGACCATCAGCAGCCCGTCGCACTCCTGCATCAGGTCCTCGCTGGGCGCGGTGCCGAGCAGCCCGAGCCCGCCGAGCGCGAACGGCGAGTCGTCCGGCACGACCATCTTGCCCATCAGCGACTTCACGATCGGCGCGCCGAGCACGTCGGCGACGAGCTCGACGAGCGGTCCGGCGCCGCGGGCACCGACACCGGCCAGGATCGCCGGTTTCGAGGCGTTGTTGAGCAGGTCCGCGGCGGCCTGCAGGTCGTCGCCGGCGGGCCGCACCGGCGGGGCGACCCACACGGGCGCGGTCGCCGGCTCGCGGACCGGGCCGACCGCGTCGAACGGGTTGTCGCCGGCGGTGGCGACCTGCACGTCGTTGGGGACCGTCAGGTGTGCCACGCCGCGGCGGGCCAGGGCGGTGCGGACCGCGATGTCCACCAGCGACGGCACCTGCGCCGGGTTGCCGACGATCTCGTTGTACTCCGCGACGTCGGAGAACAACCGGTCGAGGTGGACCTCCTGCTGGTACGCGGTGCCGATGACGGTCGACTCCTGCATGCCGGTGATCGCGAGGACCGGCGCGTGGTCGAGTTTCGCGTCGTACAGCCCGTTCGCGAGGTGGATGCCGCCGGGCCCGGACGTGGCCAGGCAGACGCCGAGCCGGCCGGTCGCCTTGGCGTGCGCGACGGCCATGAACGCGGCCGCCTCCTCGTGGTGCACCAGGACGAACCTGACCCGGTCGGCGTTGCGCCGCAGGCCCTCCATGATCCCGTTCACGCCGTCGCCGGGGAGGCCGAACACGGTGTCGACGCCCCAGTCGGCCAGTCTGGCGATCAGCGCCTCACCGACAGTCGGTTTGCTCATACGCCTGTGCTTTGCCGGTACGGGCGGAAACAAACGGGAAGTGACTGATCAAGTCGGGTAGCGTGCCTGGCCATGGGGATGCTCGACGGGGTGTTCGGCAGCCGGCAGGACCGTTTCGCCAGGCAGGTGCTGACCGCGCTGCGGGACGCCGGGGTCGCCGACGCCCGGTACGACCGCGACCGCTTCGCCATCCACGTCCGGGTGGGCGGTCACGGCGGGGCGGCCACGGGCCACGGGCGGGACGACGCCGGGGCGGCACCGTCGATCGCCTACCTCGGCAACATCTTCCGCGAGTGCCGCGACGCGGGCCGCGAGGAGCGGCGGCAGCGCATCGCGCGTTTCCTGTCGGCCGTCGTGTTCCCCACCGGCGCGCCCGACACGTGGGAGGAGGTCGCGCCGCTGCTGCGGCCCCTGCTGCGGGCGGTGACGTTCGGGCTGGGGATGCCCGCGGGGTCACCGCCGCTGGTGCGCCGCCCGGCGCTGCCGATGCTCGACGAGGTCGTGGCCGTCGACCAGCCGACGTCGATGATGTACGTGACGACCCGCCAGCTGGCGCAGTGGGGGGTGCCCGCGCCGGTGGTCTTCGACCGCGCCCGCCGGAACCTCACCGGGCTGCCCGGCGGCCCTTCCGGCGGCACCGCGGTGATCCGGATCGTCGACGACGGCGACGCGTACTGCGCCTCGCACCTGCTCCTGCCCGGGTGGCTCGCCGCGCAGGCGGACCGGCTCGGCGGCACCCCGGTCGCGTTCGTGCCCGACACCACGGGCCTGCTCCTGGCCGCCGACGACGCCGCCGGTCCCCTGTTCGCGGTCGTCGAGGAGGAGTACCGCGACGCCGCCCGGCCGATCTCGGCGATGGCGTACACGGTCGACGCGACGGGCGCCGTGGTGCCCTACCCGGCGCCGCCCGGCCATCCGCTGCACGCCGCCGTGCACCGCTCGGAGGTCCTGATGGCCGCCGCCGGATACGACGCGCAGGCACCGCACCTGGACACCGACGCGTCCGTGGCGGCGGTCACCGTCGCCGAACGCCCGGACCGGTCCGTGTTCTCCGTCGCCGACTGGGCCGAGGGCGTCGACACGCTGCTGCCCCGGGCCGAATACGTGTCGTTCGGCTCGTTCCTCGTCACGTGGGCGGCGCTGGAGCGCGAGGTCGACCTGGAGCCGGCACCGGGCCTCGACCCCGAACGCTTCCGCCTGCGCACCTGGCCGCACCCGGGCGTGGTCGCCCGCCTGCGGGCCGTCGCCGTCACGCCGTAAGGCCGTTCAGCCGGCTCCGGACGCCCGGGTCGTGGGCGTCGGTGGTGCCGCGCCGTACAACGACGACGGCCCCGCCGGAGGGTGCCCGGCGGGGCCGTCGTCACGTGCCGTGGGGCGGGTCAGCCGCCGAGACCGGCGGGCAGGCCGCCGCTGTCCGCGTCCTTCACGTCGAGGATGTCGACGATGAAGCGCAACGTGCCGGCGGGATACCCCTCAGGGGCGTCGTCGCCGTAGGCCTTGCTGCCGGGGATGTCGAGCTGGACCCGGGTGCCGACCTTCAGGCCGACGAGGCCCTCGTCCCAGCCCTCGATGACCTGCGGCTGCTTGCCGAGCTGCTTCTGGCCGACCGGGATCTCGATCGTCTTCTTGCGCGGCCAGGACGCGTCGAAGACCTTGCCGTCCTTGATCGTCGCGCCGACGTAGTTGACCGTGACGGTCTGGCCGGCCTTGACGGTCTTGCACTCACCCTTGATCAGGATCGTCTGCTTGACGGTCTTGATGTCGGCGTCGCCGGTGGTCATCTTCGGCTCGGTGGCCAGGCCCTTGTCCATGCCGCCGAGCAACGGCGGGAACGCGGCGGCGTCGGCCGACGGCTTGCACTTGACCCGGTTCTTCTCGGCCCGGTCGCCGAAATACCAGACGCCGGCGAACGCACCGCCGACGACCAGCAGGACGATGATCGTGCCGGCGATCGCCTGGCCGGCGCGGCGGCGGCGGGCGACCTTCGCGGCGGCGATGCGGGCGGCGGCGCGCTTCTCCGCCTTCGTCATCGGGGCCGGCGCCTTCGACTTCGACGACGGCTTCCCCTTGGCGGCCGCAGCGTCCTCGTCCTCCGCGTCCCCGGCCGGGTCATCCTCCGGGTCACCCGGGGCGGCCGCGTCCGGGTCGTCGGCGCCGGTCGCGGCGTCCGCCCCGGCCTCGTCGGCCTCGTCCGCCTCGGCGGCCGTGTCCCCGGCGTCGTCCTTGTCCAGCGACACCGTCTCGTCGGCGCCGGTCACGACCTCCGGAGAGGTCGCTTCAGGCGTTTTGTCGCTTTCCGCACCCTCGACGTCGGTGGGCTCGACCTCGGTGTCCGGTGCCGCCTTCGGCGGCGTGGCCTTCGTCGGCCTCGCAGTGCGGCGGCTTCTGCCCCGATCGCTCACAGTTGGAAGACTCCCCTGCTGGACGGACCCGAATAGTGGCGGACCTGAGTTTTGTTCGCCAGAGCTTCCCATATCACACGCGCCGCGACACGCCCCGGGTGGCATCACAGCCGATAGGGTCATGACATGGGCACTGTTCAGGGCGTCGAGATTACCGGACCGCTCGACGAACGATTCGCCGAGATCCTCACCGAAGAAGCTCAGAGTTTCCTGGCAGACCTGCACAGGACGTTCGACGCCCGGCGGCTGGAGCTCCTCCAGGCCCGCAAGGAGCGCGAGGCGGCGCTCGCCGCCGGTGGGACGTTCGGGTTCCTGGCCGAGACGCGCGAGATCCGGGAGGGTGACTGGCGGGTGGCCGAGCCGGCACCGGGCCTCGTCGACCGGCGGGTGGAGATCACCGGGCCGACCGACGCGAAGATGACCATCAACGCGCTCAACTCCGGCGCGAAGGTGTGGCTCGCCGACCACGAGGACGCCAACACGCCGCTGTGGGCCAACGTGATCGGCGGGCAGCTCAACCTCCGCGACGCGAATGCCGGCACCTTGTCGTACACCTCCGGCGAAAAGCACTACGAGCTGACCGACGGCCCCCGTCCGACCGTCGTGGTGCGCCCCCGCGGATGGCACCTGCCGGAGAAGCACATCCTGGTCGACGGGGCGCCGACGTCCGGGTCACTGACCGACTTCGGGCTCTACTTCTTCCACAACCACCTCGTCACCAGGCCCTACTTCTACCTGCCGAAGATGGAGTCGCACCTGGAGGCGCGGCTGTGGGACGAGGTGTTCGCCTTCGCCGAGGAGCACTTCGGCCGCCCCCGCGGCACGATCCGGGCGACGGTGCTCATCGAGACGTTCCCGGCCGCGTTCGAGATGGACGAGATCCTGTACGAGCTGCGCGAGCACTCCGCCGGTCTCAACGCGGGCCGGTGGGACTTCATGTTCAGCGTGATCAAGAAGTCCAGATTCCTCGACGAGACCCGCGGCAAGGACTTCCTGCTGCCGGACCGCAACACGGTGACGATGACCGTGCCGTTCATGCGCGCCTACACCGAGCTGCTGGTGCGCACGTGCCACAAGCGGGGCGCGCACGCGATCGGCGGCATGGCGGCGTTCATCCCGAGCCGGCGCGACCCGGAGGTCAACAAGGTCGCCCTGGAGAAGGTCACCGCCGACAAGACCCGCGAGGCCGGCGACGGCTTCGACGGCTCGTGGGTCGCGCACCCCGACCTGGTCGGGACGTGCCGGAGCGTGTTCGACGGGGTGCTCGGCGACCGGCCCAACCAGCTCGACCGGCTCCGCGACGACGTGGCGGTGTCCGCCGCCGACCTCCTCGCCGTCGGCGACACCCCGGGCACGCGGACGGAGGCCGGGCTGCGCAACGCGGTGAGCGTCGGCGTGCAGTATCTGGACGCGTGGCTCAAGGGCACCGGCGCCGTCGCGATCAACAACATGATGGAGGACGCGGCGACCGCGGAGATCTCCCGGTCGCAGGTCTGGCAATGGCTGCACACCGGTGTCACCCTGGCGGACACCGGCGAGACGGTGACCCGCTCACTGATCGAGCGGATCGCCGACGAGGAGCTGGCGCGCCTTGCGGGCGACCTCACCGAGGCCCGAGGACTGTTCATGGAGGTGGCCGTGGCGGACGAGTTCGTCGACTTCCTGACGTTGCCGGCGTACGACCGCATGCCATGACCGTCGCAGCGCTGACGGCGAGGCTCCGGGAGCTCCTGCTGCCGGAGCAGGTGCTGACCGATCGGCAGCAGCTGCGCACGTACGAGTGCGACGGCCTGACCCATTACCGGGTCGTGCCCGCCGTCGTCGTGCTGCCGCGGACCGCCCAGGAATGCGCGGACACGGTCAAGGCGTGCGCCGAGCACGGCGTGCCGTTCGTGGCCCGCGGCTCCGGCACCGGCCTGTCCGGCGGGGCGCTGCCGCACGCCGACGGCGC
Organism: Dactylosporangium sp. NPDC005555; assembly: GCF_040605635.1. NCBI lineage: Bacteria > Bacillati > Actinomycetota > Actinomycetes > Micromonosporales > Micromonosporaceae > Dactylosporangium > Dactylosporangium sp. NPDC005555. The sequence continues at coordinate 64,650 of NZ_JBEXDG010000013.1, read as the reverse complement.
GCTCATCGTCACCTCCCAGCTGCGCGCGATCCGCGAGGTCGCCCCGCAGGACGAGCGGGCCGTCGTCGAGCCCGGCGTGATCAATCTGCAGGTCAGCCGCGCCGCCGCGCCGCACGGCTACTACTACGCGCCGGACCCGTCCAGCCAGCAGATCTGCTCCATCGGCGGCAACGTCGCGGAGAACTCCGGCGGCGCGCACTGCCTCAAGTACGGGTTCACCACCAACCACGTCACCGGCGTGCAGATCGTCACGCCCGACGGCGACCTCGTCCGGCTCGGCGGCCGGGCGCCCGACACACCCGGGTACGACCTCCTCGGCGCGTTCGTCGGCTCCGAAGGCACCCTCGGCATCGCCACCGAGGTGACGGTCCGGCTCGTGCGCCTGCCGGAGACGGTCAGCACGCTGCTCGCCGCGTTCCCCGGCACCGACCAGGCCGGCGCCGCCACCTCGGCGATCATCGCCGCCGGGGTGGTGCCCGCCGCCGTGGAGATGATGGACGCCCTGGCGATCGAGGCCGCGGAGGCGGCGGTGCACTGCGGCTACCCGGGCGGGGCCGGCGCGGTGCTCATCGTCGAGCTCGACGGGCCGCGCGCCGAGGTCGACGCGCAGTTCGCCGCCGTCGAGGCGTTCTGCCGGGAGCACGGCGCGTTCGAGATCCGCATCGCCGCCGACGAGGCCGAGCGGGCCCTGTTCTGGAAGGGGCGCAAGTCGGCGTTCGCCGCCGTCGGCCGGATCAGCCCCGACTACATCGTCCAGGACGGCGTCATCCCCCGCACCGCGCTGCCCCGGGTCCTGACCCGCATCGCCGAGATCGCGAGCGAGCACGGCGTCAGGGTCGCCAACGTCTTCCACGCCGGCGACGGCAACCTGCACCCCCTGGTCCTGTTCGACGAGACCGTCCCCGGTCAGGCCGAGCGGGCCGAGGCGGTGTCGGGCGCGATCCTCGACATCTGCGTCGAGCACGGCGGGTCCATCACCGGCGAGCACGGGGTCGGTGTCGACAAGGCCAAGCACCTGCCCCGCATGTACAGCGACGCCGACCTCGACACGATGCAGCTGTTGCGGTGCGCGTTCGACCCGCGCGGGCTGTCGAACCCCGGGAAGGTGTTCCCGACGCCCCGCCTGTGCGGCGAGGTGCCGGGACGGCACAAGGGCACCCATCCGCTGCACGACCCAGGCGTCGCGGAGGTTTTCTAGGAGATGACTGCGCTGATCTCGGGGGTGCCGGCCGCCGCCGTCGCCACGCCGGCTTCCACCGATGAGGTCGCCGACGTGGTCCGCGGCGCCGCCGGCGACAATCTCGCGCTGGTCGTGCGCGGCGCCGGGACCCGTCAGGACTGGGCGCTGCCACCCCAGCGGCTCGACCTCATCCTGGAGACGGCGGAGCTCTGCGGGCTCGTCGAGCACGCCGCGGGTGACCTCGTCGCCGTCGTCCGCGCCGGTACGCCCCTGCGCCAGGTCCAGGAGGCACTGCGGCCGGCCGGGCAGCAGCTGGCGCTGGACGAGCCCCTGCCGGGCGCGACCGTCGGCGGGACCGTCGCCGTCAACGCGTCCGGGCCGCGCCGCATGCTGTACGGCACGGTCCGCGACCTGCTCATCGGCGTCACCGTCGTGCGCGCCGACGGCGTCGTGGCGAAGGCCGGCGGCAAGGTCGTGAAGAACGTCGCCGGTTACGACCTGGGCAAGCTGGCCGCAGGGTCGTACGGCACCCTCGGCGTCATCACCGAGTGCGCCTTCCGCCTGCACCCCCTGCCGGCCGCGCAGCGCTTCGTGTCGGTGCGCGTCGAGGGCCCCGACGACGCCGCGCGGGCCCTGTCCGCGGTCCTCGGCGCGCAGGTCGTCCCGAGCGCCCTGGAGATCGACACCGACCCGTTCACCGTCACCGCCCTCGTCGAGGGCGTCCCCGACGGCGTCGCGCAGCGCTCCGCGGAGCTGGAGAAACTCCTCGGCGGCGACGCCGTCACGACCGACACCCCGCCGCCCGGCTGGGGCGCCTACCCGTGGCGGCCCGGCGACATCGGCATCAAGCTCACGTCGGCGCTGTCGCGGGTGCCGTACCTGCTGACCGCCGCCGGCGTCACCGCGCAGCTGCACGACGTCGCGCTGCACGTGCGCGGCTCCGCGGGCACCGGCGTCCTCTACGCGGGCCTGCCCGGCGACACCGACCCGGGCTCGGTCGTCGGCGTCGTCAGCGACCTGCGCGCCGCGACCCGCGCCGGCGCCGGGCACTGCGTGGTGCTGACCTCGCCGCCGGGGGTCCGCTCGCGGGTCGACGTGTGGGGGCACGTCGACGGCCTCGACCTCATGCGCCGGGTCAAGGAGCAGTTCGACCCCCTCGGCATCCTCGCGCCGGGGCGGTTCGTGGGAGGCATCTGATGTCCATCGATCCCGATCTCGTCTCCGACTGTGTCCACTGTGGATTCTGCCTCCCCACCTGCCCCACCTATGTGCTGTGGGGCGAGGAGATGGACTCGCCGCGCGGCCGGATCCAGCTGATGCTGCAGCAGCTGGAGGGCGAGCCGCTGACCCCGGCCGCGGCGGGCCACTTCGACGCGTGCCTGGGCTGCATGGCCTGCGTGACCGCCTGCCCGTCCGGTGTCCGCTACGACACCCTCATCGAGCAGACCCGCGTCGTGGTCGAGGAGCGGCACCCCCGGCCGCTGCCCGAGCGGGCGCTGCGCGCACTGGTCTTCGGCCTGTTCCCCCACCCACGCCGGCTGGCGGCGCTGAAGGGGCCGCTGGCGCTGTACCAGCGGCTCGGCTCACCGCTACTGGACCGGCTGCCGGGGCGGCTGTCGACCCTCGCCGCGCTCGCCCCGCCGGTGCGTTCCTCCGTGCCGCTGCCCTCGTCGCTGCCGGCGCTGGGCGCGCGCCGGGCGGTCGTCGGGATGCTGACCGGCTGCGTGCAGTCCGCGTTCTTCCCCGCCGTCAACGCCGCCACCGCCCGGGTCCTCGCCGCGGATGGCTGCGACGTGGTGATCCCCCCGGGCCAGGGCTGCTGCGGCGCCCTCAGCGTCCACAGCGGCCGCCGCGCCGAGGCGGCGCGCTTCGCCCGCGGGATCGTGGACACCTTCGCCGGCGCGGGCATCGACGCGCTGGTCGTCAACGCCGCCGGCTGCGGCTCGTCCCTGAAGGAGCTCGGCGACCTGCTCGCCGACGACCCCGTCTACGCCCCGCGCGCCGCCTGGCTGGCCTCCCGCGTCACCGACTTCTCGGAACTCCTCGCCACCCTCGGCCCGGCCGCCCCACGCCACCCGCTGCCGGTCACCGTGGCGTATCACGACGCCTGCCACCTCGCCCACGCCCAGGGTGTGCGGTCCCAGCCCCGCGACCTGCTCCGCGCCGTCCCCGGCCTGACCCTGCTCGAGATCGCCGACCCCGAGATCTGCTGCGGCTCCGCCGGCGTGTGGAACGTCCTGAACCCGGCCCCCGCCGCGCAACTCGGCGCCCGCAAGGCCCGCGACGTCCTCGCCACCGGCGCGGACTGGCTCGTCACCGCCAACCCGGGCTGCCTCATGCAGATCGCCTCCGGCGCCCGCACCACCGGCGCCACGATCCGCACCGCCCACACCGCCCAGGTCCTGGACGCCTCGATCCGCGGCGTCCGCCTCCCCCGCGCCCCCTGACCCGCGGAGGGCGCGGCCGCAGGGGTGCGGGTCAGTTCGGGCGGAGCGGGCGGCCCTGGCCGTCGACGGGGCGGCCGGCCAGCAGGATGATGCCGTCGACCACGAACCAGATCCACAGGCCTAGCGACACCAGCCACGTCAGCCCGAAGACGAAGAACCCGCACCAGAACGCCGACCAGCCGACGACGACGCTGAGAATCAGCTGGGTCACGCCGATGGCGGTGTTGCCCGCGTAGAGGCGGCCGATGCCGCCGAGGGCCAGGAACAGGCCCGGCAGCAGCTGCAGCAGGCCCGCGGCGAGCTTCGACTTGTCCGAATACGGCTGGCCGGTCACCGGGTCGTAGCCGGCGTTGGCCATGCCGAGGACGGGCACGCCGTAGCCCGGCTGGCCGTAGCCGGGCTGGCCGTAGCCGGGCTGGCCATACGCCGCCTGCTGCTGGGCATAGGGGTCGTAGCCGCCGGACGTCGGGGCGCCGGAGACCGGCAGCTGATAGGTCGGCGAATACGGCGGGCCCGACCCGGGCGGGCCCGACGACGGCGGGCCGGACATCGGCTGCTGCGGCCCGGCGGGCAACGCATACGGGTCGGCCGGCTGCTGCCCATACTGGGGCTGGCCATACGGGTTTGGCTGATATGGGTCCTGCTGCCCGTAGGGTGGCTGCGTCATGGGAGCAGGCTACCGCCCCCCACCGACACTTCCGCCCCTGTGACCACGGTGACGTTGAGCCGTCCCGCACCGTGCGATCGGCGGGTCCGCACCGGTGAGTGCCGTCGGCGCTGGACAGTGAGTCCGAGTCGCTGGTACAGGAGGCGCTGACCCGGCTGATGCGGGGCCGGACGACGTTCGTGGTCGCGCACCGGCTCGCCACCGTGCGCGGCGCCGACCGGGTCGCGGTGCTGTCCGGTGGCCGGCTCGCCGAGCTCGGCACCACGACGAGCTCATCGCCGCCGATGGCCTGTTCGCCAGGCTGCACCGGCTCCAGAGCGTCTGACCGGTGGAGTCTGCGACACTGGGCGGGTGAAGCCCGGAGCGTCCGAGGAGCTGGCCAGCGCGAGCCTGGTCGACCTCGCCGTGTCGCGGCTGCGCCGGGAGATCCTCAGCGGCGCCACCGACCCCGGTGAGCGGCTCGTCGAGGAGCAGCTGACGCGGCGCTTCGGCATCAGCCGCGCCCCGCTGCGGGAGGCGCTGCGCCTGCTGGCCCAGCAGGGGCTCGTCGAGCACGTGCCGCGCCGCGGCGTCCGGGTCGCGACGCTGTCCGCCGACGACATCCAGGAGCTGTATGCGGTCCGCGACGTCCTGGAGCGGTACGCCGTCTCGGTCACCGACCCGCACGCCGACCTCACCGGTGTCGCCGCCGGCGTGAAGGCGATGCAGGAGGCGGACGCGCGCGGCGACCAGTTCGACGTGGCGACCGCGCACCGCGAGTTCCACGTGGCGGTCGTCGCGCTCGCCGGCAACCGTCAGCTCACCGACGTCTACGAGTCGATCCTGGTGAAGATCCAGCTGTACATGGCGCTCAACCTGCGCCGGGAGGCCGAGGTCGCCCGCCCGCACGACGGCGTGCACCGGCACGAGCGGCTGTTCGAGGCGGTGTCCGCCCACGACACGGCCGCGGTGCTCGCCGCCCTCGACGAGCACGGCGCCCGCTCCTACCTCCCCTGACGCCCCCGGGTTCACGAGGTCGTCCGGCGCACGAGGGACCGTCAGGCGCTCGGAGGAGCCCAGCCGTGCGACGGCGGCGGCGCGTCGAGGACAGGGGGTGTGTCGACGGCAGCAGGCGCGTCCAGGACCGGGGGCGCGGCCCGGACCGCGAAGGGTGCGGCGGTCGCCGGGACGGTGAAGCCGGCCGGCATCGGGTAGTCGGGGGCGGGCTGCGACCGCAGTGCCTCGAGGAAGGACGGGTGTGCGCGCCGCACCTCCAGCCACAGCCCGTCGCGGCTGACCCGGACGCCCGCCACGAGGGTCCGGGAGCTGCTCGCGGCCACCAGGAGACCGACGACCGCGCACAGCAGGGCGATGCCGATGGTGGAGTACCCGGGCGTGGAGGGGTCCTGCTCGACGGCGTAGACGGCGACGGCCACGCTGCCGAAGAACGTGGCGTAGCCGGCGACGACGGGGGCCACGAAGCGCAGCTCGCAGCGGCCGCACCACGGCCAGGCCGGCACGACGACCTCCCTGCGCAGGGCGCGCAGGACGAAGTGGTAGATCAGGCGCCCGCCGAGGACGGCGACCGGCCACATCCACGGCGCGAGCGCCGACAGGAAGGCCATCTCCCGCGGCTTCGTGACGTGGCGGCCGTGGCGGGGGCAGACGGGCGGCACGGGCGCGCCGACGGGGATGCGGACGAACAGCATGGCAGGCTCCGGAGCCGAAGGGACCGCCGGATCTTGCCATGCCGCGCGTCGTTACGACAGTGCTCTCACGACTGTGCGCTCACGGGAGCGGTGCGAGGATGGAGCAGCTGATGGTCGTGGCGCCGTCGGCACCCGGGTAGCAGAGGTCTGAGTCCGCGCCGCCGTCGAGGGTGTCGTTGCCGGCGTCGCCGTACAGCACGTCGTTGCCCGGGCCGCCCTTGATGGTGTCGGCACCCTGCCGGCCGCGGAGCGTGTCGGGCCCGCCCGCACCGTCGATGACGTCGTCGCCGGAGTACGTGGTGCACGGCGGCGGCGCCTGGAAGGCGGTGGGCGCGAGCTGCGCGGATCCCGTCGGGTACGGGAAGCACGGCGTGGTGTACCAGCCGCCGTCGATGACGTTGGCGCCGACGTCGCCGGTGAGCTTGTCGGCCGCGCCGCCACCGGTGAGGTTCTCGATCTGGCCGAAGACGTCGTGCTCGCCGGTCAGCGGGTCACCGCCGCCCGACATGTCCGCCGTGATCTTCGCCTGACGTCCCTGGAAGGTGACGGTGTCCGTGCCGTTGCCGCCGAAGAGCCAGTCGTCGCCGGGGCCCGAGTAGAAGATGTCGTCGCCCTCACCGCCCGAGGCGTCGCCGGCCGCCGCCGAGGTGGCCTTGCCGCCCATCTTGATGATGTCGTCGCCGTCGCCGCCGAAGGCGTGCATGTTGGAGGAGGACCGGTTGTCGATGACGTCGTCGAGGTCGTAGGTCTTGATGTCCAGGAACGACGAGCCGTGGACGCAGTGGACGGTGGTCTGCACCGCGTACGGGTAGCTGCAGGTGCTCCCGTCCGGCGTACTGAACGTGATCGGGTAGACGTCGGTGAAGGCGACGACACCCGCCGACGGGTTGGTGACGGTGAGCCGGTTGGCCTGGTTGAGCGCCGCCTCGTAGTGCATCTCACCGCTCATGGTGAGTGTGGCGACCGGTGGTGCCGCGTGTGCGGGGCCCACGGCGGTGACGGTGCATCCGACACCGACGATGACCGCGAGCCCGAGCCGGGACAGTCGTCTCATCGCGGCAGGGTCGCAGTGACGGCGATCACATACGAGCAACTGTCGGGTACTGCACCTTGGACATCGACGCGTTACAAGCGCCGCGGTTCGCCGAAACAGAACTGTCGACAATCGACAGCATGACTCCACTGGCCACCCGGGCAGGTATCGCCGCACTTCGCGACGCGTACCTGCGCGGCACGCTCACCCCGGGCGACGTCGCCGAGCAGGTCATCGCCGCGCCGTCCGCGCCCGGCGTCTGGATCAGCCGCGTGTCCCCCTTCGAGCTCCGCGCCCGTGCACGCCAGTTGCAGGACCTCGACCCCGGCCTCCCCCTCCACGGCATCCCGTTCGCCGTCAAGGACAACATCGACGTCGCCGGGATGCCGACGACCGCCGCCTGCCCGGCGTTCGCCTACACCCCGGCCCGCGGCGCGCCCGTCGTGGAGAAGCTCCTCGCCGCCGGCGCGATGCTCGTCGGCAAGACCAACCTCGACCAGTTCGCGACCGGGCTCACCGGGTCCCGCTCGCCCTACGGCGCCGTCGAGAGCGTCTACGGCGGCGGTCTCATCGCCGGCGGGTCGAGCTCCGGCTCCGCCGTCGCGGTCGCCTCCGGCGTCGTCGCGTTCGCCCTCGGCACCGACACCGCCGGCTCCGGCCGGGTGCCCGCCGCGCTCAACGGCATCGTCGGGCTCAAACCGACCCGCGGGCTGCTCAGCACCGCCGGCGTCGTGCCCGCCTGCCGGTCCCTCGACTGCGTCTCGATCTTCACGCTCGACGCCGCCGACGCCCGCACGGTCCTGGACGTGACGCGGGGACCCACGGCCGGGGACCCCTGGTCGCGGGCGGCCACCGGTGAAAGCCTCCCACCGGCGGCCGTCCGCCTCGGCGTCGCCCGCCCCGGCGCCCTCGACTTCGACGGCGACCACGGCCAGGCGGAGCGCTACGTCGCCGGCTGCCTCGCCGCCGCGCGGCTCACGTCCGCCACCACCCAGGTCGGCATCACGCCGCTGCTGACGGCGGGGGGTCTGCTGTACGAGGGGCCGTGGGTCGCCGAACGCCTGGCCGACCTCGAGGACTTCCTGCGCGAGCACGGCGCCGGCGTGCTGCCGCTCACCCGCGGCATCCTGGAGGGCGGTCACGCGTTCACCGCCGCCGACACCTTCAGGGCACAGCACCGGCTGCAGGTGCTCAAGGAGGAGACCGCGCGGCTGTTCGCCGCGATCGACGTGCTGATCCTGCCGACCGTGCCGACGACGTTCACCCTCGACGAGATCGCCGAGGAGCCGTTGCGCCGCAACGCGGTCCTGGGCCGCTGGACGCAGTTCGCGAACCTGCTCGACCTCGCCGTCGTCGCCGTGCCCAACGGGACCACACCCGACGGCCGGCCGGCGGGCCTGTCGCTGATCGGCCCGGCGTTCGCGGAGGGCACCCTGCTCGGGCTCGCCGCCGCGTTCATGGGCGAGGCGCCGCAGGTACACCATGCGAGACCGACGACCGTGGACCTCGCCGTCGCCGGTCATCACCTGCGCGGCGGGTCGCGCAACGCCGAGCTGGTCGCGCTCGGCGGGAGGTTCGTGCGCACCACCCGGACCGAGGCGTGCTACCGGCTGCACCTGCTGCCGACGGGCGTGCCCGGCCTCGTGCGGGTCGGTGCCGGGCAGGGCGCGCACATCGAGGTCGAGATCTGGCGGCTGCCGACCGCGGCGGTGGGCGCCCTGCTCGGCAGCGTCACGGCGCCGCTGTCGATCGGCTACCTGTCCACAGTGGACGGCACAACGGTGCAGGGGTTCCTGTGCGAGGCGTACGCGGCCGGCACCGCACAGGACATCACCGCGAGCGGGGGCTTTCGGGCACACCGGCAAGAGGAGGGACAATGAGTGCAAGCATCGGCCCGGTCGGCGGCGCCAGGCCCTACGCCTGGCCGTACGACGGCTCGGTCCCGGTCGAGCGCACGGCGCTGCTGTGCATCGACTGGCAGACTGACTTCTGCGGCCCGGGCGGCTACGTCGACAGCATGGGCTACGACATCGGCCTGACCCGCGCGGGGCTGCCGGCGACCGCGAAACTGCTCGACCACGTGCGCGGGCTCGGCATGCTCGTCGTGCACACCCGGGAGGGCCACGACCCGGACCTGTCGGACCTGCCGCCCAACAAACGCTGGCGGTCCGCGCGGATCGGCGCCGAGATCGGCGCGGCCGGCCCGTGCGGGCGGATCCTCGTCAAGGGCGAGCCCGGCTGGCAGATCGTGCCGGAGGTGGCGCCGGCACCCGGCGAGGTCGTCGTCGACAAACCCGGCAAGGGCGCGTTCTACGCCACCAACCTCGACCTGGTGCTGCGCACCCACGGCATCACCCACATCATCCTGACCGGCATCACGACCGACGTGTGCGTGCACACGACGATGCGTGAGGCGAACGACCGTGGCTACGAGTGCCTGATCCTGAGCGACTGCACCGGCGCCACCGACCCTTCCAACCACGACGCCGCCCTGCACATGGTCACCATGCAGGGCGGGGTCTTCGGCTGCGTCGCCACGTCTGCCGACGTGATCGCGGCGACCGTGTCTTCGTAGGAGCCTCGATGGCCACAGTGGACGCACTGCCAGGACCCTTCACCTTCGACCCGGCCACCACCGCCGTGCTCGTCATCGACATGCAGCGCGACTTCATGGAGCCCGGCGGCTTCGGCGAGACCCTCGGCAACGACGTCGCGCAGCTGCGCCGCGTCATCGAGCCGACGGCGGCGCTGCTGGCGGCCTGCCGCGCGACCGGCCTCACCGTCATCCACACCCGCGAGGGGCACCTGCCGGACCTGTCCGACTGCCCACCGGCGAAGCTGCACCGCGGCGACCCCAGCCTGCGCATCGGCGCGCCCGGCCCGATGGGCCGCATCCTCATCCGCGGCGAGCACGGCCACGACATCATCGATGAGCTCGCGCCGGCCCCCGGCGAACTCGTCGTCGACAAGCCCGGCAAGGGCGCGTTCTACGGCACCGAACTCGGCGAGGTGCTCACGGCAGCCGGGATCCGCAGCCTCGTCGTCACCGGCGTGACCACCGAGGTCTGCGTGCACACCACCGTGCGGGAGGCCAACGACCGCGGCTACGAGTGTCTCGTGCTGTCGGACTGCGTCGGCTCGTACTTCCCGCAGTTCCAGGAGGCGGGCCTGGCGATGATCGCCGCGCAGGGCGGCATCTTCGGCTGGGTCGCGCCCTCCACCTCGTTCATCGACGCACTGCAACCCTCTCTGCAGAGGACGTGAGGCATGTCCACTTTACGAGTCCCGTGGTGGGTCCGCGGCGACACCAACGCGTTCTTCGGCTTCGGCGTCAACGTGCTCGTCAACGTGCTGACGCTGACCTCGTTGTGCCTGTTCGTGGTGAAGCTCAGCGAGGGCGACGTCTTCCAGGCGATCCTGCCCGCGCTCGGCATCGCGCTCGTCGCCGGCAACGTCTACTACACGTTCCTGGCCCGGCGCCTCGCCCGCAGGGAGAACCGCACCGACGTCACGGCGCTGCCCTACGGGCCCAGTGTCCCCCACATGTTCATCGTCATCTTCGTCATCATGCTGCCCGTGTACCTGAAGACGAACAGCCCGACGATGGCCTGGAAGGCGGGCGTGGCCTGGGCGTTCATCATCGGCGTCATCGTCGTCATCGGGGCGTTCGTCGGCCCGTACATCCGCAGGTACGCGCCGCGGGCCGCGCTCCTGGGCACCCTGGCCGGCATCAGCATCACGTTCATCTCGATGCTGCCCGCCGCCCGCATGTGGGACCTGGCATGGGTCGCGCTGCCGGTGTTCGCGCTGCTCCTGATCGGCCTGCTCACCGACACGAAGCTGCCCGGCAACTTCCCGATCGGCCTCGCCGCGCTGCTCGTCGGCACCGCGATCGGCTGGGCCGGCGGCGCCATGGACGGCAACGCGGTCAGCGCCGCCGTCGACGACATCGGCTTCGCGCTGCCCGGCCTGCACCTGGACCTGCTCACCTCGGGCCTGTCCGACGTGGCGCCGCTGCTGGCGACCGCGATCCCGCTCGGCGTCTACAACTTCACCGAGGGCATGTCCAACGTGGAGAGCGCCGCGGCCGCCGGCGACAACTACAACCTGCGCAGCGTCCTGCTCGCCGACGGCGCCGGGGCGATCATCGGCGCGGCGCTCGGCTCGCCGTTCCCGCCCGCCGTCTACGTCGGGCACCCCGGCTGGAAGAAGGCCGGCGGCGGCAGCGGCTATTCGATGGCGACCGGCATCGTCATCGCGGTCCTGTGCTTCCTCGGCCTGTTCGGCTTCCTCGGGGCGATCTTCCCGCTGCCGGCGATCGTGCCGATCCTGCTGTACATCGGCCTGCTGATCGGCGCGCAGGCGTTCCAGTTCTCGCCCAGGGCGCACGCCGCGGCGGTGATCGCGGCGCTGATCCCCAACATCGCGCAGTGGGCCACCAGCCAGATCGACAACTCCCTCGCGGCGGCGGGCACCACCGCGGCGAAGGTCGGCGACGCGGCCCTGGCCGGCAACGGCGTCATCTACAGCGGGCTGCTGACCCTCGGGCAGGGCGCGATCCTCGCCGGGCTCGTCTTCGGGTCGATCGTCGCGTTCATCATCGACAAACGCTTCGTCCACGCGGGGATCTTCGCGCTGTCGGGGGCGGTCCTCGCCTTCGTGGGACTGATCCACGGGGAGAAGGTCGCCTGGAACGCCAACGGCCAGGTCGCGCTCGGCTACCTGTTCGTCGCGGTGGTGTGCGGGCTGTTCGCCCTGAGCCGCCCGGAGCCGCGGGCCAAGGACGCCGACGAGCTCGAACTGGACCGCCTGCACGGCGAGAGCGAGCCGGCCCTCGCCGCTGCCGCCCCCACCGATCCCCCGGCCACCGCGGTCCCGGCGGCCGGTCCTACGGCCTCCTCCACCACCGGTGAGCCGGCATCGGCGGTCTAGCCTCACCAACGGCGCGGTGGTCCCCTCCTACCCGGGGACCACCGCGCGAGGAACGTCGCGCAAGCCGCTTGCAGCAGAGGGGACCGCCGTGCGGATCGACCGGGACGACATCGTCGCCGAGGTGACGGCGGCCTTCGTGGCGTACGAGAAGGCGCTCGTCGCCAACGACACCGCCGCCCTGGCCGAGGCCTTCTGGGACTCGCCGGCCGTGGTGCGCTTCGGCATCGCCGACCGGCAGACCGGCGCCGGGGAGCTCCGGGCGTGGCGGGCCGCGCAGGCGCAGCTGCCACCGGGGCGGCGGCTGTTCGGCACCCGGGTCACCACGTTCGGCACCGACCTGGCGACCGTCACCACGATGTTCGACTACCCCGGCGGCGAGGACCGTCCCGGGCGGCAGTCCCAGACCTGGGTCCGCCTCCCGGAGGGCTGGCGCATCGTCCACGCCCACGTCTCGCAGTCGCAGTAGGCCCCCGCGTCACGACGCCCGCCGCCACCCGGCCCTGTCCCCGGTTCCTGCCCGGCAGACCGGTGGCGCCCGGCCACGCCCCTCGGTCCGAGCACGGCCTCGACGTCCGGCCACGCCCCTTGGCCCGGGCCCGACTTCGGCGCCCGGCCACGGCCCTTGGTCCGAGCACGGCCTCGACGTCCGGCCACGCCCCTTGGCCCGGGCCCGACTTCGGCGTGCGGCCACGGCCCCTTGGTCCGAGCGCGGACACGGCACCCGGACCTCGGTCGGCGGCTCAGTGCGCCGCTGAGAGGTGGCCCCGGCCCTGGTGGGTGAGCTGGTAGGCGGCGACCAGAAGCAGGGCGCCGCTGACGATGGCGTACAGGCCGATCGCCCACGCGATCGCGACGGCGCCGGCGGCCGGGCGGACCACGACGAAGAGGCCTGCGACCACGGAGATCGCGCCGACCAGGGCCAAGGTCCAGCCGCCGTGCTGGCGGGTGGCGAGCCACAGGTCGGCGACGCCGGTCACGATCGCCCACGCGCCGACGAGGACGGCGAGCACCACCACCGTGATTCCCGGCCAGACGAGCGCGAGCACGCCGGCGGCCAGGCCGAACAGCCCGGCGACCACCCGCGCCACGCGTGGTCCGGTGCCGTCGGCGAAGCCGGTGACCGGGTTCGTCGCGCCCGCGGAAGGGCGCATCGCGTGCACGATCTGCTCGATGCCGGTCGCGACCGCGAAGATCCCGAACAGCAGCGCGAGCGCGATCACCGTCACCCCGGGCCAGATGACCGCGAGGATGCCGAACACGATGGCGAGGACCCCGCGCACACCGAGCAGCCACGCTTCTCTTCTGAGCATCATGCCCTCCTAGCGAGTCGGTCTTCGAGTTCGTCGATCCGGTCGAGCAGGTCCAGCACCACGCCGACGGCGGCGTAGTTGAGCGTCAGGTCGTCGTGGAGCCGGCGGATGCGGGCCACGGTGGCCAGTTCCCGCACGGCGAAGCCGGGTGTGCCGCCCGGGCCGGCGGTGACCTCCACCAGCCCCAGCGTGACCAGCCGTGCCACGAGTTCGGGATGCAGCCCGGCCGCGGAGGCGAAATCCTCCAGGGGCAGCCGCGCCGCTCGTACGAGTGCAAAGCTCATGCCGTCACCTCCGCTCCGCTCCGGCGCCGGCCTGAGCCAATGCTGAGCCCATGATGAGCAACCCTCCGCTCCGCTCCGGGTAGCTCATGCCGTCACCTCCGCTCCGCTCCGGGTTGCTCGTGCGGGTTCCGGGGGTCGGTCGTGGACGCCGCGGCGAGTTCCGCGTAGAGCCGCCGCTCGCGCTCGGAGAGGTCCGGCGGGAGGACGATGTGGACCTTGACGTACAGGTCGCCGGCGGTGCCCCGGGGATTGGGCAGACCCTTGCCGCGCAGCCGCAGCCGGCGCCCCGACGACGAGCCGGGGGGCACGTCCATGCGCACCGGCCCGCCCGGCGTCTGGACCGGCACGGGCGCGCCGAGCGCCGCCTCCCACGGCGTGACCGGCAGCTCGACCATGATGTCCCGCCCGCGGACCCGGTACCGCGGATGCGGCGACAGCCGCACGACGAGGTAGAGGTCCCCGGGCGGCCCGCCGTCGCTGCCGGGCCCGCCCTGCCCGGCGAGCCGGACGCGTTGGCCGTCGGCAACCCCCGCCGGGATGTCCACTGTGTACTGCCGCGGCCGCCCGGCCGGTCCCGGCAGCGTGATCGTGCGCCGGCCGCCGTGGTAGGCGTCCTCGACGGCGACGGCGAGCTCGGCCTGGCTGTCCGCGCCGGCCTTTCCCGGCGCCCGGTCCCGTGGGCCCGGCTGGTTGTACGGGGGCTGACGACGCCGCTGCCCGGGCCCGGACCCGCCGAGGCCGTCGCGGAAGAGGCTGCCGAGCCAGTCGTCCGCGGTGCCCCCGCCCGAACCGCAGCTCGCGTCGTAGGCCCGGCGCCGCCGCGGGTCGGACAGCACCTGGTAGGCCTCGGCGATCGCCTTGAAGCGTTCCTCCGAGCCGGGTTCGCGGTTCACGTCCGGGTGGTGCAGGCGGGCGAGGTTCCGGTACGCGCGCCGGACGTCCTCCCGGCGGGCGTTCCTCGGCACGCCGAGGTCTGCGTAGTAGTCGCGGGTGTCAACCGTCATCGGTCCCCCCAACTGGTGCGCCGACCGTGTCGACGGGTGGCCGGCCCACAGCTTGCACCGCGGACCGGCCTCGCGTCGCGGCCCGAACGGCCGCGGTCTCAGCTCATGCCGCTGCGACCGACCTGCCCCGTGCTGCCGGTCCCGGTGCCGCCGGCCTGCTGGCTCGCCGGTCCGGGCCGGGACTGGCCCTCACGCATCTGCTTCGCCTGCGCCGCGGGCGTTTCCGCGGGGTCCTCGGGCCGGTTCCGCGACTGCTGCTCCAGCCGGCCGGCGCTCTGCGGGCCCGCACCGGCGCTCTGCTGTTCCAGACTGCGTTTCCCGCTCTGGGAAGCGCCCTTGACCGTGATACGGCGACTCTGCTCGCCGCGCGCCTTCGGCGCCGTGATGCTCAGCACGCCACTGTCGAGGTCCGCCTCGACCCGGTCTTCGTCGATGTCGCCCGGCAGCGCGACGAGGAACTCGAACTCGCCCTCCTGCCGCGCGTGGTGGTGCAGCGTGCCGGTGCGGCTGCGGGCACGGTAGCTGCCCGCCACCCGGATCTCGTTGTCTCGCAGGTCGATCCGTACGTCGGCGGCGTCGACGCCGGGGAGGTCCAGGTCGACCCTGTAGGCGTCGGCGGTCTCCTCGATGTCGACCGGCACGCCGCCGATGCGGGGCAGCGCCGCCGCCGGGAACGTGAACGCTCGGGGTCGGGTCACCAGGAATGCCATCAGGAGGTCTCCCAACGGTGAGGGGATGTACGCGGCCATGCTGGGCGCCGCCCGGGTGACGTCGTCCCACCCACCGCGGATGAGCGCGGGCAGTTCCGCCGTTCGCTCCCTGCTGGTGATGGTGCTTCACCTGTGCGCTGGGCAGCGTTCGCCGCATGTATGAAGACGTGTTCATCGCGGAGATCCGCGAGAAGACCGGCCTCGCCACCGCCGAGGAGACCCGGCGCGCGGTCCGGGGTGTGCTCCACGCCCTGGCCACCCGCCTGCCCGACGGCTGGGTGCACCACCTCGCGGCGGAGCTGCCACCGACGCTCGCCGAGCCGCTGTGGTCCTATCAGCACCTGTACGACCAGGAGGTGCACGTCGACTTCCTCGCCGACGTCGCCGCCCGCGCCGCGGTGCCGGCGGCCCTCGCCGAGCGCCTGGCCCGCGCGGTCTTCGCGGCCATCGCCAGCGCCGGCGACCCGGCCCTGCTGCGCCGCGTCTACGCCCCACTGACCAGCGACGTCCTGGCCCTGACCGAGTCCGACCGTTCCCTGCTGCCCGTCTGACCCAGCGAAGACCCCGTTCACCGTCCACCTGTCCACCAGCTCATCCGCGAACGGGGTCTTCGGCAAGCATCGACCGGTGGCGGTATCGTCGCTCGGATGGCGGCCGTATGCGGGATCGACGACTGTGGCGTGCTCGCGATCGGCCGGTGCCGGGACTGCGGGACCGCGTTCTGCATGTCGCACCAGGGCCGCAACCCCGCGACCGGCGACGGGTACGCCGCGCTGTGCGAGCCGTGCGCCACCCGCCGGCACGCCGCGACGGCCGGGACCAGCGACGTCGCCCCCGTGCAGCGCCCCGCCGACGAGCAGCGCTGGGTCATGTCCGGCCAGGCGGTGCGCGACCTGGTCGCGAAGGGTGTGCCGCCGCTGCCGGTGATCGAGCAGCGCCGCCGCACCGTGAAGCTGCGCTTCGGCGGCGAACGCGTCGAGATCGACGAGATCGAGGTCGGCACCGTGTGGGTCCTCGGCAGGTTCGAGTGGACCCAGCCGGTCGACGGCGTCGCCGAGACCCGCGAGCGGACCACCGGCCTCCTGGCGGAGCCCCGCGGCGGCTACCCGGTCACGGCGTTCCGGCACGCGGTCGCCCGCTGCCGCGTCACCGAGCTCGGCGCCACCCTGGTCCGCGACGGCGGCGCCGAACTGGAGACCCGCGCCTTCCCCCTGATCGCCAGAACCGCCCGCCGCCTCCTGCGCGAATGACGGATGCGCGACCGGCGAGGTGCGTGAACGGCGGGATGACGCAATGACACGCCCGCCGAGTTGACCCGTGCGGCGGCGGTACGCCAGTGTGGCAGCCATGCTCTCGTGGGGGCGCTTCCGGCGCTCGGCGCCCGACCTCGCCGCGGCCGGTCGCGTGCTGCTCTACCGCAGCAGCGTCGGCCTCGCCTACCTGGGCACGGTGCGCGCCGACGGCGGGCCGCGGGTGCACCCGGTCAGCCCGCTGCTCGTCGAGGACGGCCTCTTCGCGCTGCTGATGGTGTCCCCGAAGCTCGAGGACCTGCTCAGGGACGACCGGTTCGCGCTGCACACGTTTCCCTTGCACGACGGTGAGGACGCCTGCTACCTGACCGGCCGGGCCAGGTTCCCCCGGGACGAGGCGCTGCGCCGCAGTGTCGCCGCCGCGTTCCTGGCCGAGCGGTCCATGGCCGGCCCACCACCCGGCTTCGGGCAGAACGTCCTGGTCGAGCTGCTGGTCGGCACGTGCGTGCTCAGCCGGGAGGGTGAGCAGATCACCTGGGCGGCGGCCGGACCCCACCGGTTCGAGGTCGGCCGCCACCGCAGGGATCAGCGCCACGAGACGAGACCGTACTTCGTGCGGTAGGTCGTCAGCCGGCACGAGCCGGCGACCGTCGTGTCCGCCAGAGTCGGCTCGTGCCCGTCACGTGCGGCACTCGGATCACCGGATCGTGATAACGACACCCATCGCTGAACAGAGGTTCAGCCACTCGTGTCGCCCGACCTGGACTAGGCTCGCCCGGGTGATCGTCGTCCACGCCACCTGGCTCGACGGACACCTGTGTCTCTGGGCCGAGGACCCCGACCTGCCGCCCGCCCAGCGCCGCGGCGGCCGCCGCCCCAAGGTCGCCCCGCACCCGTTCGCCGTCCGCGGCCTCCGCCTCGACGCCGACACCGGCGTGCCGGCGACCAGAACACTCACCCTCCCCACCCGCGGCAACCTCCCGGAGGCGTCACCCGCGGCCCTCGGCCGGCTGGAATCCTCCGACGCCCCCCTCCAGCTCGGCGACTGGGCCGTCGACACCGTCGAATACGGCCCCGACGACGCCTACGCGCTGCTGCGCTCCACCGCCGTCGCCATCGCCGCCGACGACGGCACCGAGGACTTCGTCTTCGGCGACTCGGTGCGGGCCATGGCAACCGTCGCGTCCTTCGCCGCCTCCCTCGTCCGCCGAGGAAGAATGCTGCCCGGTCTCGTCGACGAGGAGGCCCGCTGGGTCCCCGTGCTGACCGGCAAGGACGCCGCCTACACGAGATCCCTCGCGCTGTCGCTGCCGCAGTCGGTGCTCGGCGCCTCCGGTACACGGGCCGCACTGCTCACCGAGCTCCTCGACACCCTGGTCGACGCCGCCGCGCGGGCCGTGCTGCCCGCCGCGACCCACCGGGTCACCGGCGTCGCCGGGGCCTGGCTGACCGCGCTCACCGGCACCGGCCGCACCGTTGCAGGACCGCCGGCCGAGCTCGACGCCCTCCGGCAAGACCTGCGGGCCTGGCAGGCCGACGCCGTCGGCGGCGCGGTCCGCGCCTGCTTCCGGCTCGTCGAGCCACCCGAGCCGGGCACCATCGAAGAAGCCCTCGCGGGCGACGACGAACCCGTGTGGCGCCTCGAATACGCGCTGCAGGCCGCCGACGAACCCAGCCTCGTCGTCGACGCCGGCACCGTCTGGCAGGCACCCGGCCCCCTCGAACTGTCCCAGTGGCAGGTCCCGGCACCGCAGGAGACCCTGCTCGCCGAGCTCGGGCGGGCCAGCCGCCTGTACCCGGCGCTCGAGGACTCGCTGCGCACCGCCATGCCCGACGGCCTCACCCTCGACACCGCCGGCGCCCATCAGCTGCTCAGCGAGCACGCGCCGCTGCTGGCCGGTGCCGGATTCGGGATGCTGCTGCCCGGCTGGTGGCGCAGACCCCAGGCCCGGCTCGGCGCCAGGCTCACCGCCCGCAGCCCCGCCACCCAGCCCGGCACCGTCGCCACCGCCAGCGCCGTCGGGCTCGGATCCGTCATCGACTACCGGTGGGAGCTCGCCATCGGCGGCGACGCGCTCACCGAGGAGGAACTGCGCCGGCTCGCCGGCCTCAAGGCACCCCTCGTGCAGCTGCGTGGGCAGTGGGTCGAGCTCGACCCTCGCCGCGTCGCCGCCGGCCTGGAAATCATGCGCAGGCAGGCACCTGCTGGTTCAGGGGACGCCGAGATGACCGTCGCCGACCTGCTGCACCTCGCCGGCGGCGACACCGAAGGCCCCGGCGGCCTGCCGGTCGTCGAGGTCACCGCCGACGGATGGCTCGGCGACCTGCTGTCCGGAGACACCGAACTGCGCGTCCCGGCCGCGGAGCCACCCCCCGCCTTCAACGGCAGTCTCCGCCCGTACCAGCTGCGCGGCCTGAGCTGGCTGAGCTTCCTCGAATCGGCCGGGCTCGGCGGCATCCTCGCCGACGACATGGGCCTCGGCAAGACCGTGCAACTGCTGGCGCTGCTGGCTCGCGACGCGCCCGGCCCGACGCTGCTCGTGTGCCCGATGTCGCTGGTCGGCAACTGGCAGCGGGAAGCGGCGAAGTTCGCGCCGGGCCTGCGGGTCCACGTGCACCACGGCGCCGAACGGGCCCGCGGCGCCGACTTCCGCGCCGCCGTCGCCGCCTCCGACGTCGTCATCACCACCTACTCGATCGCCGCCCGCGACGCGACCGCGCTGAAATCCCTGTCATGGCACCGGCTCGTCCTCGACGAGGCGCAAGCCGTCAAGAACGCCGCCACCAAACAGGCGACCGCCGTCCGCGGGCTCCCGGCCCGGCACCGCATCGCGGTCACCGGCACGCCGGTGGAGAACCGGCTCGCCGACCTGTGGTCCATCATGGACTTCGCCAACCCGGGCCTGCTCGGCAGCGCCACGAAGTTCCGCGAACGCTTCGCCGAGCCCGTCGAACGCCGCGGCGACGCCGAGGCCGCCGCCCGGCTGCGCCGCATCACCCAGCCCTTCGTGCTGCGCCGGCTCAAGACCGACCGCAGCATCATCTCCGACCTGCCGGAGAAGCTGGAGATGGAGGTGCTGTGCAACCTCACCCGCGAGCAGGCGTCGCTGTATCAGGCCGTCGTCGACGAGATGCTCGGCAAGATCGAGCGCAGTGAGGGCGTCGCCCGGCGCGGGCTCGTCCTCGCGACCATGACCCGTCTCAAGCAGATCTGCAACCACCCGGCGCACGCCATGCGCGACGGCAGCCGCCTCGCCGGGCGCAGCGGCAAGCTCCTGCGCCTGGAGGAGATCCTCGACGAGGTCCTCGCCGCCGGGGAACGGGCCCTCGTCTTCACCCAGTACGCGGAGTTCGGCGGCATGCTCCGCGCCCACCTGTCCGCCCGGCTCGGCCGCGAGGTCGCCTACCTGCACGGCGGCCTCGACAAACCCGCCCGGGACGCGCTCGTCGCCCGCTTCCAGGCCGCCGCGCCGTCCTCGCCGCCGGTGTTCGTGCTGTCGCTCAAGGCCGGCGGGACCGGCCTCACCCTGACCGCCGCCAACCACGTCGTGCACGTCGACCGGTGGTGGAACCCGGCGGTCGAGGACCAGGCCACCGACCGCGCGTTCCGGATCGGGCAGCGCCGCGCCGTGCAGGTCCGCAAGTTCGTCACCGCCGGCACCGTCGAGGAGAAGATCGCCGCGATGATCAACGAGAAGCGCGGCCTCGCCGCGAAGATCGTCGGCACCGGCGAGCAGTGGCTGACCGAACTGTCCACCAGCGAGCTGCGCTCCCTCCTCGCCCTGGAGGCGGGCGCGGTCGTCGAGTAGCGCCCTTCCGACGGACTAGACTGCACCGATGTTCGTGATCACGCTCAGCTATCTGGTCGACGTCGAGCAGATCGACGAGGCGATGCCCGCGCACCGCGAGTGGCTCGACGCGCAGTATGAGGACGGCGTCTTCCTCGCCTCCGGCGCGCAGGTCCCGCGCAAGGGCGGCGTCATCCTCGCCGCCGGGCTGCCCCGGCTGGAGCTGGAGGCGCGGCTGTCGCTCGACCCGTTCATGCAGAAGAACCTCGCCGCCTACGAGGTCGTCGAGTTCGTCCCCCGCGTGGTCAGGCCCGGCCTGGAGGCCCTCCAGGCATGACGACCCCGGACTACTGGGGATCCCGGACGGTCAAGGTCGAGGGCGGGATCCGGGCCCGCAGCACCCGCGGCGACATCGGCGAGAGCTGGTGGAGCAAGCGTTTCCTCGGCGTCCTCGAGTCGTTCGCGCTCGGCACCCGCCTCACCCGCGGCCGCAACTACGCCCGCGCCGGGCAGGTCCTCACCCTGACCGTCGAGCCCGGCACCGTGGCCGCGGTCGTGCAGGGGTCGCGGCCCACGCCGTACCAGGTGAGCATCGCCCTGCGCGTCTTCGACGACGACGTGTGGCGGCGGGTCGAGGCCGCCCTCGCCGCGGAGGCCCTCGGCGCCGCGAAGCTCCTCGCCGGCGAGATGCCGCCGCACGTCGAGGACGTGTTCGCCGCCGCCGACGCACCGCTCTTCCCCAACCGCGTCCACGACCTCACGATGCGCTGCTCGTGCCCCGACGCCGCGGTGCCGTGCAAGCACCTCGCGGCCGCCTTCTACCTCCTCGCCGAGCGCTTCGACGCCGACCCGTTCCAGATCCTGCTGTGGCGGGGCCGGAGCCGCGACACGCTCCTCGCCGGCCTGCGCGCCCTGCGCACCGGCGTCGTCCACGCGGGCACCGATGCCGCGCCCGCCGCGCCGGTCCTGACGGGCGCCGCGCGGGTCCTCGCCGACATGGACGAGCCGGAGGTCGAGCTGGAGCGGTTCTGGTATCCGCCGGTGCCGCTCGCCGATCCGGAACCCGCCGCGGTGACCGGACGGGACCTCCTGCTGCGCCAGCTGCCCACCCCGCCGGCGTCGCTGGGCGGCCGGGACCTGCTCACCGCATTGCGCGGCTGGTACCGGTAGGTCCGTTCACGTTCGGGTAGGGTCGCGGACATGACCGGTCCGTACCCGCCGCAGCAGCCGGATCCGCTCCAGCCTGGGCAGTCCGCCGGACCGGACGCCGACCCGCTACCGCCCGGCACACCGCCGCTCCCGGGCCCGCCGCCGCAGCCCGCCGCACCACAGCAGCCGCCCGCACCGCAGCCATTTGCCGCACCGCAGCCATTTGCCGCACCGCAGCCATTCGGAGCCCCCCAACCGTTCGGTGCACCGCAACCGTTCGGAGCCCCGCCACCCGCAAGCGCCCCACCCGCAAGCGCCCCACCCGCAAGCGCCCCACCGGCCGGCGCACCGCAGCCGTACGGGACCCAACAACCACCCGGCGCACCGCAGCCGTACGGAGCCCAACAACCACCCGGCGCACCGCAGCCCCCGTTCGGAACCCAACCACCCGGCGCACCGCAGCCGTACGGAGCCCAACCGCCCGGCGCACCGCAGCCCCCGTACGGGACCCAACCACCCGGCGCGCCACCGCAGCCGTTCGGGGCCCAACAACCGCTGGGCGGGCCGCAGCCGTACGGGAGCGGGCAACCGCACGGCGCGCCCCCGCGGGACAAGCTGGTCGTCCCGCTCATCGTCATCGTCGTGACGCTGCTCCTGCTGTGCCTGGCCGGTGCCGCCGGCGCCGTCTACTTCCTGCGGGAGGAGCCCGGCGCCGACAAGACCTCCGAGATCGTCGGCGGCTGACCGTGCGGCGGCGTGCCACGGTCGCGGCGCTGTGCCTCGCGGCGGCCCTCGCCGGCTGCGGTGCTCCCGCCGGCACCGACGGCGACCTCGTCAACGGCTGGTCGGCGCTGCCCGCCGCCTCGTACTCCCCGCCCGCCGTCGGCGCCTGCCTGAAGGGCGCGGCCGGCGCGTTCGAGCCGTCGGCGGCGCCGCTGCAGGCAGGCGACTGCGCCGAGCCGCACGCCGTCGAGGTCGTCGGCGGCGGCCCCGTCCCCGACGCCGCCGCGCCGCCCGCCTGGGACAGCGACGCCAGCCGCGCCGCGTACGTCGAGTGCGACAAGGCCGCCACCGCATACCTCGGCGGCGACTGGCGCACCGGCCGGCTGTTCCCCGTCTTCCGCATGCCGGCGGCGGCCGTCTGGCAGGCCGGCGGGCGGCATTACCTGTGCGGGATCGCCGAGGCCGCCGACGACCTGTTCGCGCCCCTGGACCGCACCGGCAGCGTCAAGGGCGGCATGAGCGGCGAGGCCCGGGACAAGCCGCTCGCGCTCACCTGCGTCCAGCTGTCCGGCGGCGACATTTCCGGCAAGGGCTTCTACGGCACCGTCGACGGTGTCAAGCCGGTCGACTGCGGCGCTCCGCACGACACGGAGTTCGTCGGGGCGTGGACGGCCCCCGCCGGCGACTACCCGTCGCAGCAGCGGCTCAAGGAGCTCGCCGGGGACGCCTGCTACCTGAAGATCGCCCAGTTCCTCGGGATCTCGCAGACCGCGCTGTACCAGCGGGGCGACATCTACACGTTCTGGACCGGCCTCACCGCGAACCAGTGGGCGCTCGGCGACCGCACGGCCCACTGCTTCCTGAACGTGTCGACGAAGACGCCGCTGCGGGCCTCGATCCGCGACCTCGGCACGAAGAAGCTGCCATGAGGTGCCGGCGCTGCCCGGACCCCTGCTATCCGGCGGAGCCGGTGATCGCCTGGCGGAACACCTTCGAGCGGTGGGCGTAGTTGTCGAAGCGGCCGTAGCTGGGCGCCGCCGGCGACATCAGCACGACGCCACCCGCGGGGGTCACCTTGCGGGCGAGGGCGACCGCTTCGACGAGGCTGTCGCTGACGTACGTGGTGAGCAGCGGCAACCCTTCGAGGAGGCCGACGAGGCGCGCCCCGCTGTCCGGCATGCCGATCACGGTCGTCGGCGCGGTGGCGGCGGCGAAGTACGAGCGCAGCGGCGAATAGTCGACGCCTCGGTCCTCGCCGCCGAGCAGAACCGTCAGCGGCCGGTCGCGGAACGCCTCGATCGCGTGGATCGCCGCCTGCGGGATCGTGGACAGCGAGTCGTCGACGAACGTGAGCCCGGACGGGTCCTCGATGCGTTCGAGGCGGTGCGGCAGCCCGGCGAACGCCCCGAGCGCCGCCTCCAGGTCCGGTGCCGACGCCACCACGTCGACGCCGTGGGCCCGCAGGACGCCGAGGGCGATGCAGAGGTTGGCCTCGTTGTGGGTGCCGAGCAGGCGCAGCGCCGTGCGGGGGAACAGCCGCGTGCCGCCGAGGCGGAACACGCCGTCGCGGACGTGGAAGGAGTCCTCGCCGCCGACGACGTGCAGCGGCAGGCCGGTGAAGCGGCGGCCGAGCTCCTCCAGCACGGACGTGGACCCGGCGTGCACGACCACGGCCTCGGGGCCGTTGGCGACGAGGTTGAGCTTCACCCGGTAGTACTCGTCCTCGCCGCCGGTCCAGTCCAGGTGCTCCGGGAACAGCGACGTGACCGCCGTGACGCGGGGCGAGTCGTCGAGGTCGGCACACTGGTACGCCGACAGCTCCAGCACATAGGCGGGCGCGGCCGGCAGGTCCAGCACCGGGATGCCGATGTTGCCGCCGAGCTCGTTGGGCCGGCCGGCGGCGGTGAGCAGATGGCTGACGAGGCTGCTCGTGGTGCTCTTGCCCTTGCTGCCGGTGACGCCGACGGTCTCGGCGCGGTGCGCGGCCATCCACAGGGCGGTGCCGCCGGTGACCCTGACCCCGGCCTCGCGCAGCAGCACCATCCACGGGTGGGTCTGCGCGACGCCGGGCGAGCGGACGATGACGTCGGCGGCGCGCAGCGCGTCGAACCCGGCGGGTCCTGCGTGCAGCGGCGCGAGCGCGGCGAGCTCCGGCGACCAGTCCTTGGTGAGGAAGTTCTGCCGGTCGTCGACGGCGACCAGCGACGCGGGCCCGGCGGGCGCGATCGCGCGGACGGCGGCGACGCCCTCCCGGCCGGTGCCCCAGACGGCGACGCGCCGGTCGCGCAGGTCAGCGAGCTGCACCGAGACCCTCCAGGGCGGCGAGGTAGACCGGCGGGACCAGGTTGGGTCCGTCGCCGCGGAACGTGGCCTCGACCTCGGCGTCCGGCGGCAGCGCCGCCCCCGCGGTCAGCTCGGCCGTGAGCGCGGAGACGATGAGGGTGTCCTTCCACTCGTCCTGCTCCGCGAGGAGGCGCAGCGCGACACGGGACTCCTCGATCTCGCCCACGCACTCGAACGGCTTGTGCGCGGTGAGGCCCATCAGCTCGCGGTACCCCGGCAGCTGCGTGGCGTCGGCGAAGATGTCGGTGCCGAAGATGCCGAGCAGGCGCTCCCGGCCGGTGAACGGTGCCATGGCGAGGAACACGAACCGGCACTTCGGGCAGTGCCCGCACCACCGCTCGGTCGCGTCGCGCTGCTTGAAGGCCGCGTTGCAGCTGGTCACGACGCCGTCGTAGGCGGTGAACTTCGCGAACAGCGCGGCGATGTGCAGCTCCGACAGGCCGCGCAGCAGCGAGAAGTACGCCTCCTGCAGGCCGGCGTGGGCGAGCAGCGCGTCGCGGAGGTGCGCCTCGGCGGGCAGGCCCTTCGACCACTGGTGGTTGATGTCGCGGCCGAGCCACTCCAGGTTGGGCACGGAAGCGGAGGCCTCGTTGGACATGACGACCGGCCCGAGTCCGTGCATGAGCGAGGCGGCGACCGCGATCAGCGAGTTGATCGCCGTGACCGGGATGTGGCCGTTGTACGCGCCGGCGGCGTTCAGCTCGCGCATGCGCGGGTCGAGGGCGCGGCGCACGGTGCGGACCGGCTGCGGCGACACCGCCATGACGCTCTTGATGATCGGGTTGGGGTTGACCGCGAACAGGACCGGGTCGAGGCCGGCGCGCTGCAGCGCCTCCATCGTGACGATCGAGTCCTTGCCGCCGCCGACCGCGGCCAGGGGCGGGCCGACCGGCTCGTGGAGCTCGGCCGGCGGCTCGGCGTAGGGGCCGGGGACGATGTCCAGGTCCAGCACGTAGGCGAGCTTGTTCTGGTACGCGAACTCGCCGAGGCCCTCGCGGTACAGCGCGAACACCCACGGCAGCGCCTTCTCGGCGAGCGGGAACCCGAGCTCGACCCGCTCTGGCGCGGCGATCTTGTAGTAGGACGTCGACGCCGCCACGTACAGCAGGTCCAGGACCCGATCCAAGACCCGGTCCAGGGCCGGCGGCACGACCGACGGCGGCCCGAAGTCCACGGTCTCGGTGAGCACGAGGTCACCGAGCGCGTAGTGGAAGCGGGCGACGCCGGTCGACGGGTCGAACTCCCGACCGGGGAAGCGCAGCGCTTCGACATTCACGCGGGATCTCCTAGCTTCGCGACGCGGACCGGGCAATCCTAGCCGCCGCCCCGACCTCGCCGGTCGCTGTCCGCGGTCGGGTTCCCGCCTGCCCTCCGTCACATCGACGATCACCGAACGTGACCGGGATCGCTCTCGATGGCGCGAACACGTACGCTCTGGCCATGCGTGCCCAGGGGCAGGTCGCGGGTTCGGCGGCGTCGGCGTTGACGCTGCGTGAGTCCCGCGGCAGCTGGGTGATCCCGCCCCCGTGAGCTCCACGGTGGCGGGGCGAGTGACGGCAACCCCGCCGTCCGCTGCCGGACGCACAGACTCTGGGGGCTATGCAGCGTGGGACAGATGCACTACGGCGAGCCGGTCAACCCGGCATCGGGCAGGGCGAGTGTGCCGGGTCCGCCCGGCGGGCCAGGAGGGCCGAGCGGTCCTTTCGACGGTGACGGGCCGCCCACCGGCCGCGCTTCCGTAGGACGGGCGGGTGTCGGCCGGGCCGGCGTGCCCTCCCCCGGCGAGCCGGTGACCGGGCGGGCCTCGATCCCGGGCCCGGGCCCGGCGCCGGACCTCTCGAAGGGTCCGATGCGGGGCTCGGCGCAGGTGCCGGCGCAGGGTGCGGTGCGGGCCTCGGCCCCCGTGCAGGGCTCGGCGCGCGTGGTTGCGCCCGCCGCCGCGGCCGACGTCCCCGAGGGCCGGCCCGCCGCCGGATCCCGCGCGAAGAAGCGCCGCCGGCGCAACATCATCATCGCGTCGCTCGCCGCGTTCATCATGCTCACCGGCATCGGGCTGGTCGCCGGCACGTACTACTTCGACGCCGTGGAACTGCCCGACGACATCGCCCTGGACCAGTCGACGTCGATCTACTACGCCGACGGCCCGCTGATGGCCCGGATCGGCAGCAAGAACCGCACGCTGGTGAAGTTCGAGGACATCCCGGAGCACGTGCAGCACGCCGTCGTCGCGGCGGAGGACAACTCGTTCTACACCAACGACGGCGTCGACTACATGGGCGTCGCGCGTGCCGCGTGGAACAACGTCACCGGCGGCGAGCTGCAGGGCGCGTCGACGATCAGCCAGCAGTACGCCCGCAAGTGGGCGACCCTCGAAGGCGTCACCTACGGCCGGAAGGTCCGCGAGGCGATCATCGCGCTCAAGCTGAACCAGCAGTACAGCAAAGAGCAGATCATGACGATGTACCTCAACATCGTCTTCTTCGGCCGCGGGGCGGACGGCATCCAGGCGGCGTCGTACGCCTACTTCAACAAGCCGGTCAAGGAACTGACGATGACCGAGGGCATGGTCATCGCCGGGATCATCAAGAACCCGAACGGCAACAACGAGAAGGGCAGCCCCTTCGACCCGACGGTCAACAAGGAGGAGTCACAGGGCCGCTTCGACTACATCAAGAAGCAGATGGTTGCCCTGAAGTTCATGTCCGAGACCGACGCGGCGAAGCTCGGACTGCCGGAGACGGTGATCACCCAGGCGCAGAACCGGGCCAACAACACCGTCGCCAACACCTCCCTGGACAAGCCCGAGGGCCTCGCCGTGCACCACGTGCTGGAGGAGGTCGCGGCGCTGACCGACCCGAAGACCGGCGCGCTGCTCTACGAGGACGTCGACCCGCAGGGCAAGAAGAACTTCGACAAGATCCGCAACGGCGGCCTGAGGATCATCAGCACGATCGACTCCCGCATCCAGCAGGTCGCGGTGCAGGAGGCGAGCACGCAGAGCAAAGACTCCAACATGTACAACCAGAAGGACAACCTGCAGGCCGCCCTGGTCGCGGTCGAGCCGGGCACCGGCGCGGTCAAGGCGTATTACGGCGGCGACAAGGGATCCGGCAACGACTACGCCGGCTTCTACCGGGATCCGGTGCTGAGCGACGGCGAGCCGAACTGCTGCGGCGGCCATCCGCCGGGCTCGACGTTCAAGGTCTACACCCTCGCCACCGCGCTGATGGCCGGGTACAGCATCGACTCCTACTGGAACGGCGTGCCGCAGGACTTCCCGGGCCGCACGGCGGCGCTGAAGAACCAGGTGAAGAACGCGACCGAGGGCACCATCCCGGACTGCAAGTCGAAGTCGGGCACGTGGTGCACCCTGGAGGAGGTCACCGTCGACTCGCTCAACGTCCCGTTCTACGCGATCACCCTGCAGCTCGGCGCCGACAAGGTGATCGACACGGCGCGCGCCGCCGGGATCGCCAGCATGTGGGCCACGGTCAAGGTCGACGGCAAGGACGTGTCGCAGCGGCAGGACCTGATCAAGCTGTCCGGCAAGGACGTCCGGCAGCACTTCGACAACGAGGTCGGCTTCGGCCAGTACCCGATCACCGTGCTGGACCACGCGGGCGGCATGGCCACCTTCGCCGCCCGTGGCATGGCGGCGAAGACCCACTTCCTGAAGGAGATCTGGAAGGACGACACGCGCACCTTCGCCGAGGTGCTGAAGCCGACCCGCATCCCCGGCTTCAGCGAGCAGATGGCCGACGACCTCACCACCGTCCTGCAGGGCGTGCCGAAGCACTACAGCCTGAAGGCCGCGCACGGCTACGCGCTGGCCGGCAAGACCGGCACCTGGCAGCTGGGCAACACCACGGACAACGCGCACGCCTGGATGGCCGGCTACGTCCCTTACGACAAGGCGAAGAACGCCCCTGGCCTCGCCGCCGCCGTCTGGGTCGGCAACAAGGGCAAGGAGGTGCCCATCGAGTTCAAGGGCGGCGCGAAGATCATCGGCGGCAAGCTGCCCGGGCCGATCTGGCGGGACTTCCTCGACGGGGCGCTGACCAAGGTGAAGATGCCGAAGGTGTCGTTCCTGCCCTCGAAGGGCGTCGGCGACAAGGACGTCGGCACCGGCATCTCGCCGAGCGCGGGCACGCCCGTCGACCCGGCGAACCCGACCCCGAACCCCAACCCGAACCCGAGCCAGCCGAGCACCAGTCCGAAGCCCAGCCCCAGCACGAGCTCGAGCAAGCGCAACTGATCCCTCCGGCGCACCGGCGGCCGCGCACTCCTCAGGGGTGCGCGGCCGTCGCGCGTCCGGCGCGGGCGCACCGGGCGGACCGGGTCACGCTCGCCAGGTGGCGATGATCGTCTCGGCCTCGTCGGCGACCTCGTCGGCCTCCAGGTCGTCGGTGTCCAGGACGGCGTCGACGCGGCCACGCAGGTCGTGCCGGGCGGTGAGATAGGCGCCGAGCTGGTCCAGGCGCCACGTCTGCGGGCCGTCGTCCTCGTCGTTCTCGACCCGCTCGATGAGCACCGGCGCCGACACGTCCAGCAGCAGGTGGCGTACGTCGTGGCCGCGGTCCCGCAGGCCGTCGAACAGCTCGCGCAGCACCGGGTCGCGCAGGACGGTCATCGGCACGATGAGCGGGTCGGCGCCGCGGGTCTGCCACGCGGCGGCGGTGACCGTGGCCGAACGCCAGGCCGGCAGGTCCTGGTAGTCGCCCGGCTTGAGCAGCCCGACGGTGCGCTTGAGGACCCAGCCGATGCGCTCCGGATCGAACGCGCGCGCCTTCGGGTCGCGGCGGCACAGCTCCTTCGTCAGGGTCGTCTTCCCCACGCCGAAGGGCCCGTTGATCCAGACGATCACGGGTCCCAGCTTTTCACGGTGCGACGCCCCTGCCCAGGTACGGCACGCGCGGGCTGCCAGGTTCTTCGCAGCGGACGCCGAGCCGGATGGCAGGCCCGGGCGCGATAAATGAGTCATGGACATCTTGACCCTCCCCCAGCGCTCCGCCTCCGGCCTCGACCACGTCACCGTGCTGCTGGTCGCCGGCGGCACCCGCTTCGCCGACCTGACCCGCTTCCTCCCCCAGGACTGGACGGTCGTGCGGCACACGACGCACGAGCCGGTGGTCCGCGATCCGGACATCGTGGTGCTCGACGACCCCGGACCGAGGGCGGTGAGCGCCGCGTGCCTGCGGCACCCGGCCTCGGCGATCGTGGTGGTGCTCAGCCCGTACAGCGACCATCACGAGGTCGTCGACGTGCTCGAGGCGGGCGCCGACGCGTGTGTGCGTTCCAACACCACTGCCGTCGTCGCGGCGCATGTGGAAGCCTGCCGGCGGCGCCAGGCCGCATAGGGTATTTGGCGTTTCCGGCAACATATTCCAGAGAGCGCTTTCAAAGGGTTTCGCGATTGACAATGCGCAAGTCATGGCCCACTCTGAATCGTGTCTTGAGAGCGCTCTCAGGCCGATTGGCGGCCAGGGTGACCAGCCGATCGTCCAGGCGAATCGTGATCAGGGTGTAACCGGTGTGAGGGTGCGGCGGGCGGCGGAGCGGCATGCTTCGTCGCCCGTCCCTTTTTGTGCGCCATACCATCGGGCGACTTCAGTCATGATGTGTCCGGCAGACAGATATGGGGGAAAGCGCAGATGGTGATGTCGGGGCGGGATCGGCCCACGCTGGAGAACGTCGCACAGCGTGCCGGGGTGTCGCGGGCCACCGCCTCCCGCGTGGTCAACGGCTCCACCTCCGTCGCACCGCACATCCGCGACAAGGTCCTGAGCGCCGTCGACGCCCTCGGCTACGTCCCCAACCAGGCGGCGCGCAGCCTGGTGACCCAGCGGACCGACTCGATCGCCCTCGTCGCGTCGGAGACGACCAGCCGGGTGTTCTCCGACGACCCCTTCTTCGCCGCCGTGATCCGCGGGGTCAGCCTCGAGCTGGAGGCCGCCGACAAGCAGCTCGTGCTGATGATGGTCGGGCCGTCCGGGCCCAGCCACGACCGGGTCGAGCGCTACGCGACCGGCGGCCACGTCGACGGCGCGATCATCTTCTCCATGCATGGCGCGGACCCGCTGCCGGAGCGGCTGAGCCGGGCGGGCGTGCCGGTGGTCTGCAACGGCCGGCTGCTGACCCAGTCCCAGGTGCCCTATGTCGACGTCGACAACGAGGACGCGGCCCGCACCGCGGTGCACCACCTGCTGGACACCGGCCGCCGCCGGGTCGCGACCATCGCCGGCCCGCAGGACATGAGCGCCGGCATCGACCGGCTCAAGGGCTACCGCTCGGCGATGCAGGACGCCAGCCGGCGCTCGATCGTCGCGGTCGGCGACTTCACCCGGCAGTCCGGCGCCCTGGCGATGAGCCAGCTGCTCGCCGACGACCCCCAGCTCGACGCCGTGTTCGCCGCGTCCGACGCGATGGCCGACGGCGCGCTGCGCGCCCTGCGCCAGAACGGCCGCCGGGTCCCCGACGACGTGGCGGTCGTCGGGTTCGACGACATGGAGTTCGCCCGCGACACCGAGCCGCCGCTCACCACGGTCCGCCAGCCGATCACCGACATCGGGCGCACCGTCGCCCGGCAGGTGCTGCGGATGGCGGCCGGCGAGCAGATCGAGCCGGTGCTGCTGCTGCCGACGGAGCTCATCAAGCGCGAGTCGGCCTGATGCAACGGCCCGGAATAGGGCATGGTGGGACAGGTGAGACTCGCGACCTGGAACGTGAACTCGGTCAGGGCCCGGCTCCCCCGGCTCCTCGAGTGGCTCGGCACGGCCGCGCCTGACGTGCTCTGCCTGCAGGAGACCAAGGTCGGCGCGGACGGCTTCCCCACCGAGGAGGTCGCCGCGCTCGGCTACGAGGTCGCCGCGCACGGCGAGGGCCGGTGGAACGGGGTGGCCCTGCTGTCCCGCGTCGGCCTCGACGACGTGGTGCGGGGCTTCGAGGGCGACCCCGGCTGGGGCGGCGAGCCGACCGGCGAGGAGGGCCTGTTCGACTCGCCCCGCATCGAGGCCAGGGCCGTCTCCGCGACCTGCGGCGGTGTCCGTGTCTGGTCGGTGTACGTGCCGAACGGCCGCACCCCGGAGTCGGCGCACTACACGTACAAGCTGCGCTGGCTGGAGGTGCTGCGCTCCCGCGTCGCCGATGAGCTCGCCGGCACCGACCGGCTCGTGGTCTGCGGCGACTTCAACGTCGCGCCGACCGACGCCGACGTCTTCGACCCGCGGGCCTTCGTCGGCGCCACCCACGTGACCGCGCCGGAGCGCGAGGCACTCACCGCGCTGCTGGAGGCCGGGCTGCGCGATGTCGTGCCGGCGCCGATGAAGGGGCCGAACCCCTTCACCTACTGGGACTACCGTGCCGGGATGTTCCATCAGGACAAAGGCATGCGGATCGACCTCTTCTACGCGAGTCCGGCGGTCGCCGACGCGGTCAAGGCGGCGTCCATCGACCGTGAGGCACGCAAGGGCAAGGGCCCGTCGGACCACGCCCCCGTCGTGGTGGACATCGATCTTTGAGTACGCTCCGTGACCAGGACACCCTGCCCGGACGGTACTGTTAAAAGTGAAACGATCAAGTAAAGTGATGGATGGCCCCAAGGCCTCCTGATGTGCGTGCTTCGTCCACAACAGAGCGTGATCACACCGTTACCATGAGCCGGTAATTCGCCCTTTTCGGGGGTGTATGATCCAAAAGTCGTTGTGCTTGGATCACGCCCTCATCACGGCCCGGCGTGGACTTGGTTACAGGACGGGGGGTGACCCTTGACGATCGGCCGAACGGGAGACAGGGTTCCTCCCAACGGAGGCGACACACCAAGTCGGCTTCGTGCACGCTCTGCCCGTGGACCGAACCTGCGGATAGGGCACCAGGAGTCCACGAAGACACAGCCGATCGGCTGCTGACTGCCACGGGCCCCGGTCTGGCCGACGCGCGGTTCCATGCTGCGACGGTCATGGCTGTCGGCTGTGCAAGGCGGGCAAGCGGCCGGGGAGAGGGGCGCCACGCCCATGACTATGGGACCCGTCACGTCCAAGAGCGACGAGCAGGTGCCGAGTGTCGAAGAGGCGACCAGCACGCCGCCTGGTGTCACCGCCAAGGCCATCGAGGGGCGTTCGCTCGGTCAGATCGCCTGGACCCGCCTGAAGCGCGACAAGATCGCACTGTCGGGCGCAGGCCTCATCGTGTTCCTCGTGCTCGTCGCGATCTTCGCACCGCTGATCAACAAGGTGTGGGGACACCCGATCAACGAGTTCCACCAGGACAAGATCAACCCCAACCTCGGCGGCATCCCCGAGCCCGGCACCTGGGGCGGCATCAGCAGCGAGTTCCTGCTGGGCGTCCAGCCGGTCACCGGCCGCGACCTGTTCTCGCAGATCATCTACGGTGCGCGGGTCTCGCTGCTGGTCGCGCTGTCCGCCACGATCGTCGCGGTGATCCTCGGCGTCGTGCTCGGCATCTGCGCCGGCTACTTCGGCGGGTGGATCGACACCGCGGTCAGCCGCCTGATGGACCTGATCCTGGCGTTCCCCTACCTGCTGTTCTCGATCGCGCTGATCTCCGTCGTGCCGGTCACCACGGCCTGGCGCATCGGCGTGGTCGTCGGCGTCATCTCGTTCTTCAGCTGGCCGTACATCGGCCGGATCGTGCGCGGTCAGACCCTGTCACTGCGGGAGCGGGAGTTCATCGAGGCCGCTCGCAGCGTCGGCGCCGGGCCGGTGCGGATCCTCTTCCGCGAGCTGCTGCCCAACCTGGTCGCGCCGATCCTCGTCTACTCGACGCTGGTCATCCCGACCAACATCGTGTTCGAGGCGTCGCTGTCCTTCCTCGGTGTCGGCGTACTGCCCCCCACTCCCTCGTGGGGCCGCCTGCTGTCCGACGCCGTGGGCTTCTACGTGTACGACCCGGTGTACATGTTCGTGCCGGGCCTCGCGATCTTCATCATGGTGCTCGCCTTCAACCTGTTCGGCGACGGCCTGCGCGACGCGCTCGACCCCAAGGCCAACCGCTAACCCCCGTCACCAGCGCTGCCACGCCCTGGCACCCCGCGCCCGGACCGGCTCCCGCACCAGGGATCCGTCCCGTGCCACCCCGGATCTCCACTCGCACAGCAGCACAGCTCGGACGGCCCGTCCCTCGGCGGGTCGCGCCAAACAAGGAGGGAAACCTAGTGAGAATGAGGACAGGGGCATTGGTGGCCGGTTCGGCTGCTGTCGCCCTGGTGTTGTCCGCCTGTGGGTCGGGCGGCGACGACAAGACGCCCAGCACGGGCGAGAGCACCACTGGTGTGTCGGGCTTCAACGCCGCCACCAAGGGCATCGTCAACCCTTCCACCAAGAAGGGCGGCACGCTCAAGCTCGCCAACCACTCCGACGCTGACTCGTGGGACCCGGTCCGTGCGTACTACGCATGGGTCTGGAACTTCCAGAAGGGTTACTACGTCCGGACCCTCCTCACCAACGCGTCGAAGCCGGGCGAGGACGGTCTGAAGCTCGAGCCCGACCTGGCCGAGAAGCTGCCGGAGATCACCGACGGCGGCAAGACCTACACGTTCAAGCTGAAGTCGGGCGTCAAGTTCGAGGACGGCTCGCCGATCACCTCGAAGGACATCAAGTACGGCATCGAGCGCGTGTTCGCTCAGGACGTGCTGTCCGGTGGCCCGACCTACATCGTGGACGTGCTGGACCAGGGCCAGAAGTACCCCGGCCCGTACAAGGACACCGACCCGGACAAGCTGGGCCTCAAGTCCATCGAGACCCCGGACGACACCACGGTCGTCTTCAAGTTGAAGGAACCGCTGTCGGACTTCAACTACCTGCTCGCCATGCCCGGCTCCGGCCCGGTCCAGAAGGCGAAGGACACCGGCGACAAGTACGGTGACAAGCCCGTCTCGACCGGCCCGTACAAGTTCCAGTCGTTCGAGCCCGGCAAGAAGGCCGTGCTGGTCCGCAACGAGAACTGGGACGCCAAGACGGACACCATCCGCGCGGCGCTGCCGGACCAGATCGACCTCAGCATCGGCACGGCTGTCGAGGAGATCGACAACCAGCTGATCAGCGGTGACATCGACATCGACACCGCGCAGACCGGTGTTCAGCAGGGCGCGCAGCCGAAGATCCTGCTCGAGCCGACCAAGAAGGCCAACGCGGACACGCCGACCACCGGCTTCATCCGCTACTTCTCGATCAACACCAAGGTCCCGCCGTTCGACGACATCCACTGCCGCAAGGCCGTGCAGTACGCGACCGACAAGATCACGATGCAGACCGCTCGTGGTGGCGCGGACGCCGGTGGCGACATCGCCGTGAACATGCTCCCGCCGAACATCGCGGGACACGACCCGGCGCTCGACCCGTACAACACCAAGTCGGGCAAGCCGCAGATCGACAAGGCCAAGGAAGAACTGGCCCTGTGCAAGAAGCCGAACGGCTTCGACACGGTCATCGCGACCCGTAACGCGGGCAAGGAGCCGAAGACGGCCGAGGCGCTGCAGGCCGCGCTGAAGAACGTCGGCATCAACGCCCGTCTCGACCCGACCGACGCGTCGCTGTACTTCCGCTCCACCATCGGCGCGCCGTCCAACACGCACGCCAAGGGCTACGGCCTGATGATGGCCGGCTGGGGTGCCGACTTCCCGACCGGTTACGGCTTCCTGTCGATCCTGGTCGACGGCCGCTCGATCTCCCCGTCTGGTAACAACAACTACGCGGAGCTCAACAACCCCGAGGTCAACAAGCTGATCGACGACGCCAAGGCCGCGACCGACCCGAAGGCCGCCGCGGACATCTGGGGCAAGATCAACAAGATCGTCATGGACGAGGCCGTCATGGTGCCGTTCGTGTACGACAAGGCCCTGAACTACCGCAACCCCCGCCTGACGAACGTCTTCGTCACGGAGTACTACGGCATGTACGACTTCAGCAGCCTGGGCGTCTCCAGCTGACGAGGTCGCACCTGACCGAGCAATGCCAGTAAGCCGGTAACCCGCCCTTCCGAGGAAACGAAGGCAGGTGAAGGCCACGGCGCCGGCCGGTGAGACGGGAACCCCGTCGAGCCGGCCGGCGTCAGGCCGCACACGTGATCAACTACATCCTGCGCCGCCTGGTCACGGCAGTCGCGCTGCTCGTGGCCGTCTCGGCCGTCACCTTCCTGATCTTCTTCGCGATCCCGAAGGCCGCCGGTGCCGACCCTGCCGAGATGTACGTCGGTAAGTCGGCGACCCCGCGCGACGTCGAGGCGACCCGGATCAAGCTCGGGCTCGACAAGCCGATCTACATCCAGTACGGGCGCTTCCTGAAGGGCATCGTCGCCGGCCGCGACTACAACAACGGCCCGAGCGTCACCCACTGCTCCGCGCCCTGCTTCGGCTACTCCTTCCGCACCGACCGCGAGGTGTGGCCGCTGCTGATCGACCGGCTCCCCGTCACCATCTCCCTCGCCCTCGGCGCCGCCGTCATCTGGCTGCTCTTCGGCGTCGCCGGTGGCATCATCTCGGCCCTGAAACGCGGCTCGATCGCGGATCGCACAGCGATGATCATCGCGCTCGCCGGCGTCTCGCTACCCATCTACTTCACAGGCCTGGTCGCCCAGCAGCTCTTCGTCCATACCTGGCCGATCTTCCAGGGCGGCGAGTACATCAACTTCAAGGACGACCCGGTCGGCTGGGCCAACAAGCTCTTCCTGGCCTGGGTCACCCTCGCGCTGCTCTTCGCCGCGCAGTACACGCGACTCACCCGCGCGCAGATGCTCGAGACCATGAGCGAGGACTACGTCCGCACCGCGCGCGCCAAGGGCCTCAAGGAGCGGGTCGTGGTCGGCAAGCACGCGATGCGCTCCGTGCTGACCCCGATCGTCACGATCTTCGGCCTGGACCTGGGTGGCCTGCTCGGCGGCGCGATCCTCACCGAGAGCGTCTTCAGCCTCCCCGGCATCGGCCGGCTCAGCATCGACGCGGTGAACGTCAAGGACCTGCCGATCATCCTCGGCGTCACGCTGTTCGGCGCGTTCTTCATCGTCATGGCCAACCTGCTCGTGGACCTGCTCTACGCCGTGATCGACCCGCGGGTGCGGCTCTCGTGACCCTGCCGCAGCCCCGCCCCGATCGACCCGGCACCCCTGGAAAGGAGTGAGCATGTCCACCAGCCTGCTCAAGGACGGCGAGCCGACCCCGCTCGGCTCCGGCTCGGCCGCGGAGTCCTTCCTCGACGTACGCGACCTGCGCATCCACTTCAAGACCGACGACGGCGTCGTCAAGGCCGTCGACGGCCTGACGTTCCAGCTCGAGCGCGGCGAGACCCTCGGCATCGTGGGCGAGTCCGGCTCCGGCAAGAGCGTCACCAGCCTCGGCATCCTCGGCCTGCACCGGCGCGGTTCGGCGAAGATCTCCGGTGAGGTCTGGCTCGACGGAGAGGAGCTCATCGGCGCCTCGCCGGAGCGGGTCCGCTCCCTGCGCGGCGCGAAGATGTCGATGATCTTCCAGGACCCGCTGACCGCGATGCACCCGTACTACACGGTGGGCAAGCAGATCATCGAGGCCTACCGGGTGCACCACAAGGTCAGCAAGGCCGACGCCCGCCGCCGCGCCGTGGAGATGCTCGACCGGGTCGGCATCCCCCAGCCGCAGAAGCGCGTCGACGACTACCCGCACCAGTTCTCCGGCGGTATGCGCCAGCGCGCGATGATCGCGATGTCGCTGGTCAACAACCCGCAGCTGCTGATCGCGGACGAGCCGACCACCGCGCTGGACGTGACGGTGCAGGCGCAGATCCTGGACCTGATCCGCGACCTGCAGGCCGAGTTCAACTCCGCGGTCATCATCATCACGCACGACCTCGGGGTGGTCGCCGAGGTCGCCGACGAAATCCTGGTCATGTACGGCGGCAAGTGCGTCGAGCACGCGACCGCGCAGGACATCTTCCGGCGGCCGGAGCACCCGTACGCCTGGGGCCTGCTGTCCTCGATGCCCCGCGTCGACCGGGAGGTGCGCGACCGCCTCGTGCCGATCAAGGGCAACCCGCCGTCGCTGATCAACCTGCCGAACGGCTGCTCGTTCCACCCGCGCTGCCCGTACGTCGAGCGCAACGGCATCCCTTGCAAGACGGTCGAGCCGACCCTGGTGGAGGGCACGGCCGACCACGGCGTCGCGTGCCACATCCCGCCCGCGGAACGGCAGGCCATCTTCAAGTCGGACATCGCCCCATCCCTCTGAGGAGCACGACAGTGTCGACGAGCACCCAGTCCCAGCCGGCCCCGGCACCGCAGCGGGGCGGCGACAATCTCCTCGAGGTCCAAGGCGTCGAGAAGCACTTCCCGATCCTTCGGGGCGCGTTCTTCAAGCGCAAGGTCGGCGCCGTGCGCGCCGTCGACGGCATCGACCTCGCCGTCAAGAGCGGCGAGACGCTCGGCCTGGTCGGCGAGTCCGGCTGCGGCAAGTCCACCACCGGCCGGCTCATGACCCGGCTGCTGGAGCCGACCGGCGGCAAGGTCATCCTGGAAGGGCGGGACATCTCGCACCTCGGGGTCTCCCAGATGCGCCCCCTGCGGCGCGAGATCCAGATGATCTTCCAGGACCCGTACTCGTCGCTGAACCCGCGGCACACCGTCGGCTCGATCGTCGGTGCCCCGCTGCAGGTGCAGAACATCAAGACCCCGCACGGGCAGAAGCGCGAGGTCCAGCGGCTGCTGGAGCTCGTCGGCCTCAACCCCGAGCACTACAACCGCTACCCGCACGAGTTCTCCGGCGGTCAGCGCCAGCGCATCGGCATCGCCCGGGCCCTGGCCCTGCAGCCGAAGCTCATCATCGCCGACGAGCCGGTCTCGGCCCTGGACGTGTCGATCCAGGCCCAGGTCGTCAACCTGCTCGACGACCTGCAGCGCGAGTTCAACCTGACCTACGTGTTCATCGCGCACGACCTGTCCGTGGTCAAGCACATCTCGGACCGGGTCGCCGTCATGTACCTGGGCAAGGTCGTCGAGGTCGGCCCCCGCGACGGGCTCTACAGCACGCCGCTGCACCCGTACACGTTCGCGCTGCTGTCGGCGGTGCCGGTGCCCGACCCCGACCGCCGCGACAAGGCGCAGCGGGAGCGGGTCCTGCTCACCGGCGACGTGCCCAGCCCGATCGACCCGCCGTCCGGCTGCCGCTTCCGGACCCGGTGCTGGAAGGCGCAGGACATCTGTGCCCAGGAGGAGCCGCCGCTGCGCGAGCTGCTGCCGGGCCAGACCGTCGCCTGCCACTTCCCGATCACCGACGAGGAGCGCTCCGCCAAGGGCGCGCAGGCCGCCCGGGCCGCCGCCGCGGAGATCCCGGTCGCCGCGTCGACGGATCCCTTCGCGGAGCCGATCGCATAACGGGATCGACGGTGCCGGGGAACCACCAAACGGTGGTTCCCCGGCATTTCTCTGGAAACATTGGAGCGAATCGCTCCCGGTGCTCGAAAATCTTGAACAAATGCCTTCCGCCGGCGAATGTTTTTCGATCTCATATCCACATCCCCTCGAACCGGGAGGACATGTGGGATTCAACAAGAGGTTCACGCGCGCAGCGGTCATCACCGCGGCGTTGACCGTGACCACGGCAGGCTTGTCTGCCCCGGCAAGCGCCGAAGCCGTAGCCAACACGGAATACACCGTGGTGGCCGCGGACAACGTATCCGCCGGTGACGCGGCCGCCGCCATCGCCAAAGCCGGTGGCAAGGTTGTCGCGACGAACGACACGGTGGGGATGTTCACCGTGCTGGCACCGCAGAGTGGTTTCGTCGAGAAGGCGGCAGCCTCCTCGAAGCTCGTCGGCGCCGCTCACCGCACCGCCATCGGCAAGGCGCCCAAGAAGCAGCAGCCGAGCAACATCGAAAAGGAAGCGCAGGCCGCGGCAGCGGCGGCGAAGAAGCCCGCCGGTGGCAAGAAGCCCGCCACCGCCGGTATGGACCCCTTGGACGACAAGCTGTGGGGTCTCAAGACGGTCCGGTCCGACCTTGCCCGCAAGGTCAACGCCGGTGACAAGCGCGTCACCGTCGGCGTCCTGGACACCGGCGTCGACGCGTCGCAGCCCGACATCGCCCCGAACTTCAACTGGGCGCTGTCGAAGAACTTCGCGCCGGACAAGGTCGACATCGACGGCCCGTGCGAGGTCGCCAGCTGCCTCGACCCGGTCGGCACCGACGACGGCGGCCACGGCACGCACGTCGCCGGCACCATCGGCGCGGCGGCGAACGGCTTCGGCATCTCCGGTGTCGCGCCGAACGTGTCGATCGTCGAGCTCAAGGGCGGCCAGGACTCGGGGTACTTCTTCCTCGAGCCCGTCGTCAACGCGCTCGTCCACGCGGGCCAGAACGGCCTCGACGTGGTCAACATGTCGTTCTACGTCGACCCCTGGCTCTTCAACTGCACCGCCAACCCGGCCGACTCGCCGGCCGCGCAGGCGGAGCAGCGCACCATCATCCGGGGCATGTTCCGGGCACTGACCTACGCGCACTTCAAGGGTGTCACGCTGGTCGGCGCGCTCGGCAACAACCACGAGGACAAGGGCAAGCCCCGCACCGACATCTCCAGCCCGGACTACCCGGCGGACGCCGCCTACGACCGGCCCATCGACAACGCGTCCTGCTGGGACCTGCCCGTCGAAGGCCCGTTCGTCATCGGTGTCTCCTCCCTCGGCCCGTCGCTGAAGAAGTCGGACTTCTCCGACTACGGTCTGGAGCGCATCGGCGTCTCCGCGCCCGGCGGCTGGTTCCGTGACGGCTTCGGCACGGACACCTTCCGCACCAACGAGAACATGATCCTCTCCACGTACCCGAAGAAGGTGCTGCAGGAGGAGGGCTCGGTCGACGCGGACGGCAACGTCCTGCCGGAGGCCGAGGGCCTGGTTTACAAGGAGTGCACCGCGGCAGGCAAGTGTGGCTACTACACCTGGCTGCAGGGCACCTCGATGGCCTCGCCGCACGCGGCCGGCGTCGCGGCGCTCATCGTCAGCGCGCACGGCAGCAAGCACGGCAAGGACTTCGGTCTCGAGCCGTGGAAGGTCGAGTACATCCTGTACCAGACCGCCGCCGAGCGCGCCTGCCCGACCCCCCGCCTGCAGACCTACCTGCAGGAGGGCCGCTCCGAGGAGTTCAACGCCCTCTGCGAGGGTGGCGAGCAGTTCAACGGCTTCTACGGCTTCGGCATCGTCGACGCCTACGCGGCCGTGACCACCAGGACCTGGTGGGAGCACCGCTAGTTTTCCCGGCCGCCTGGTGGCGTCATCTGTCTCGCGCCACCAGGCGGCCGCCCAGCAGGGCGTCGACCTTGCTCACCAGGGCGCTCGGCCGGATCGGTTTTGACGTGGTAGCCGGTGGTCGTCCTCGGCTACCAGTACCGTCGCGGCGGGCGCTTCCGGATCCTGCTCCATCGCCCCAGCTTAAGATCCTCTCCGTGGCGTATGAGGCGGCTTCGAGCCGATACCAGGACATGCAATACCGGCGCAGCGGTCGGAGCGGCCTGAAGCTCCCGGCGATCTCGCTCGGCCTGTGGCACAACTTCGGGCACGCCCGCGCGTACGAGACCCAGCAGGCGATCGTGCGTCGTGCCTTCGACCTCGGGGTCACCCATTTCGACCTGGCCAACAACTACGGGCCGCCGCCGGGATCCGCCGAGCTCAACTTCGGGCGGATCCTCGCCGAGGACCTGCTCCCCTACCGGGACGAGCTGATCATCTCCACGAAGGCCGGCTATGACATGTGGGACGGCCCCTACGGCGAGTGGGGTTCCCGCAAGTACCTGACGGCGTCGCTGGACCAGTCGCTGCGGCGGATGGGCCTGGAGTACGTCGACATCTTCTACTCCCACCGGCCGGACCCGGACACGCCCCTGGAGGAGACCATGGGCGCGCTGGACCGGGCCGTGCGGGCCGGCAAGGCGCTCTACGTGGGCATCTCCAACTACACGCCTTCGCAGACCGCCGAGGCGGCGCGGATCCTGCGGGAGCTGGGCACGCCGCTGCTCATCCACCAGCCGCGGTACTCGATGTTCGACCGCTGGATCGAGGAATCTCTCCTCGATGTGCTTTCTTCCGAGGGCGTCGGGTGTATTCCCTTTTCGCCGCTCGCCCAGGGGCTGCTGACGGACCGCTACCTTTCCGGCATTCCGGACGACTCTCGGGTGCGCACCAGCCGGTTCCTCAACGAGAGCGACCTGACCCCGACGCGGCTGGCCACCATCGAGGCGCTCAACGAGGTGGCCCGCGGGCGGGAGCAGAGCCTGGCGCAGCTCGCCCTGGCATGGGCGTTGCGCGACCCGCGGGTCACCTCACTGATCATCGGGGCGAGCTCGGTGACGCAGCTGGAGCAGAACCTGGGGGCACTGTCCGCTGCGCCGCTGGAATCCGACGAGCTCGACCGCATCGACGCGCTGCTAGCTGAGTAGCCCGTTCAGGGTCGCGATCACGGGCTGGAGGGCGGCGGGCACCGCGCCGTCCTTCGCCACGACCTCGTGGCCGCCATAGGTGATGCTGTACGTGTAGCCGTCCATGACGTTGGTGCTGCCGCTCTCCTTGGGCAGCTTCGCGAACCCGACCCCGTCCAGGGTGCTCTTGAGGGTCGTCACCTCGGCCGGGGTCAGTTTGCCCTCCTTGGTGCCGGCCTTGGTCGTCAGCGTCCACGCGCCGTCGGGGCGCACCACGAGGCGGTCGTTGGTGCCGGCCAGGCCCCCCTGACGGGTGAAGACCAGCAGCGTGTCACCGGCGTTCTGGCTCGCGCCCGCGCTCGCGCTGCTCGGCGCGCTCGCCGGGGCGCTGGTGACGGCCGGCGCGCTGCCGGCGTCGGCGGTCGTGTCCCCTGCGCCGTCCGCGCAGCCCGTCAGGGCCAGCGTGAGCAGGGCGGCGACGGCGATCGGGGTCCTCGACTTCATCGAAGGTGTCTCCATCTCTCTTGGACTTTCCGGTCGTGGTTCGGGTTCCCCGTGACGTGTTCCGTACTACCTGGGTGGTAACTCGCTCGTTTCTTGTCGTACCCCCACGACATGATTGCCCCATGCACCTCGACCCGTACCGTCACGTCCTCGCTCTCCCCGGCGTGCGGTCGCTCATGGTGCTGGCACTGCTGGCCCGCATCCCGATCACCGCCGTCGGGGTCACGATGACGCTGCACGTCGCGCAGGACCTCGATCGCGGCTGGGGCGCCGCGGGGCTGGTCGGCGCCGCCCTGACCGTCGGCACCGCCATCGGCGGCCCACTCAACGGCCGCTTCGTCGATCGTAAGGGCCTGCGCCCAGTGCTGGTCGTCACGACCGTCTGCGAGGCCCTCTTCTGGGCGGTGGCCCCCTCCCTGTCCTATCCGGCGCTGCTGGTCGGCGCCTTCGTCGCCGGCGTCTTCTCGCTGCCCGTGTTCTCCGTCGTCCGCCAGTCCCTCGCGGCGCTCGTCCCCGCCGAGCAGCGCCGCCAGGCGTATGCCCTGGACTCGATGTCGACCGAGCTGTCGTTCATGTCCGGCCCGCCGGTCGCCATCCTGCTCATGAGCAGCCTGTCCGGCCGCGTCACCATGTGGACGATCGGCGCGTGCCTCGTGCTCGCCGGGACCGCCCTCTTCCTGACCAACCCGCCGGTCCAGGCCCCCACCGACCCGGACGCCCCTGCCTGCGCCCCCGCCACACCGGTGCGCCGCCGCGACTGGGTCACCGCACGGTTCCTCGCCGTCTGCGCCGCCACGGCCGCCACCACGATGGTCCTCGCCGGCACCGACCTCGGCATCGTCGCCATGCTCCGCGAAACCGGCAAGGTCCAGTTCATCGGCGGCGTCCTGGCCGCCTGGGGCGCCTATTCGCTGATCGGCGGCTTCGTCTACGGCGCCATGACCCGCGCGGTGCCGCTCGTCGCGCTCCTCGGCGGCCTCAGCCTCTTCACCATCCCCATCGGCCTCACCGGCGACCGCTGGTGGCTGCTCTTCCTCGCCCTGCTGCCGGCCGGCGCCCTCTGCGCCCCCACCCTCAGCGCCAGCGCCGACCTGGTCAGCCGCCTGGTCCCCTCCCCCGCCCGCGGCGAGGCCATGGGCTGGCACGGCTCCTCCATGACCGTCGGCCTGGCCATCGGCTCCCCCCTCGCCGGCTGGGCCATCGACAGCGGGTCGCCGGGGTGGGGATTCGTGGCGGTCGGCTCGGTCGGCCTGCTCATCACGGGGGTGCTGCTCGCCCTGCGCCGCGGCAGCGCTCCGCTCGACCCGACCCCCGCCGGCCCACCCTCACCGGCCGCCACCCTGGCCGCCGCCACAACACCGGCCGCCCCCGCACCAGCCGCCTCGTAACCACGCCAGGCCAGCCGCTCCAGCGCATGGCCTGCGCCGCCGCCCGCCACCGTCAGCGGGCCAGGCCAGGCCAGGCCGTCGTGCGCCGCGACCGTGCTTCCGTCGACCGAGCCCGACCAGTCCGCTCTCGCCGGGGGTTTGCGTGATCCGGAAGAGTTGTTGCCGCTCTGGCGACAACGAGTCTTCCGGATCATGCGGGCGGCGGGTGTTCCACGAATGGGGTGTACCGGGCGGTTCGGGGGTTTGACGGACGCGGTGTCCACGGGCGGAGCCGCTCGTGACTTAACAGTTAAAGAGGTCTGCGGTGAGCGCGGGCGACCGTGTTCTCAGAGGGTGGGTGAAAGGTGTGGATCGTCAGCTTTTGGCCGAGTTCGGCGGACGAGTGGTCCGTTAAATCTT
The DNA here is from genome assembly GCF_040605635.1 of Dactylosporangium sp. NPDC005555. NCBI lineage: Bacteria > Bacillati > Actinomycetota > Actinomycetes > Micromonosporales > Micromonosporaceae > Dactylosporangium > Dactylosporangium sp. NPDC005555. Next base: position 20,472 of record NZ_JBEXDG010000013.1, on the reverse strand, counting down.
TGTGTTGGCACGTTTCGGGCAGGCTTCGCGCCGCGACGGTGCGGGAGCGGCTCGGTGGATCACCGAGCGTGTGCCGGCGGCGAGCGAAGCCGGCGGTGTGAGCACGCGCAGGGGCGCACGGAAGCACCCAGGGGCGCCGGATTGTCCGGAAGGGGACCGTTTCGGGATAGGGATCGACCACAACGGTGGATGCCGGACCGGCACGGAAGGCTGATTCAGGCGGCGTCGCCCGGTGGTGCGAATTCGGCCGGTGCGCCGGTGGGTATACGGCAGGCGAACGGAGTCTTGCCGCCGCTCAGACGGTGCGGCGTGCATCTTGCACGGCCCGGTGGGCGGCGCCGGTACGAGCGCGGCAACGGACGCCCGCGGCATCGGTGGGCGTCGTTGGACGAATGCGGTGTGGAGATCGAGATGGGAGGCGGACGTGTACTTCGTCACCCGTGACGGAGTGGGCGCAGGGCTGGACGGACCGAGTATTGCCTGGTCAGAGTGGCTGGATGCCGTCAAGTCGGATGAGTTGACGGGGTGTGGCACACAGGACGGAAGCCCGGACTACGGGTATCCAGGAGTGGGACCCATCGATGGGTCCTGTCCGGATCGACCGATAGGAGAGGTTTTGCTGGCAGTGAGGACAGCGACGGACGCGATCACGGGAAGGACCGTGACGGTCACGGAACGTATCCGTCGGGTGGAGACCGCTGGCATGGGCAACTCTCCGGAAAACTCGTCATCAATGGGGGTGAATCGGGCTATATTCACCCCGCTGCCTGCCATATCCAACGGGTCCGGCGACAAACGAGATGGTTGCGTCCGTCACTCAGCGCGGTACGATCCGCCAGAGCCGCCATGCGGTCGTCGGTGTGGAACCCCCTCCGCATCGCACCGCTCGTGGCACACCCGACGGAGGGCGATCTTGACTATCTGCTGCCCGCTTGCAGCAAGCGCGCCGGACGATCAGGCTGCGATGCGCACCTTGGCATCGCCATCCGTGGGGTCAGCAGATCGTGTGAGGTTCGCATGAGCACGGCGATGCAGGTCCGGCTTCGGCACTGGCCCGGAATGAAGGTCTCCTGGCTCGGCGCGGGTGCGGTCGTCCATTCGGGCGACGAGCCCAGCCCGGGCGCGGCGGCGCTGGTCGTCTCGCCGCACGGCTCGACCGAGTGTGCGGTGGTCATCAGCTCGCACACCGTCAAGCTGCAGCCCGCGATGGTCGAGGAGCTGGCCGAGGTACTGGCCAACGGCCTCCCGCGCGGCTTCACCGCGATGCGCTTCGTGGCGTGGGACGGTGCCTGCGCCACCAACGAGCGGCCGGCCGCGGCGCACATGATCGCCATGCGGCTCGGCATCGACGTGATCGCGGCCGCCGGGCCGCTGCTGGGCGTGCCGGGAGGGTCGCTGTTCGCGCCGATCGGGCGTGGCGAGCACCGGCCGGGTGGGTTCTGGCGGTTCCGGGCGGGCGCGCAGCCGCAGCGGGTCGGCTGGCGGTTCCCCGCCCCGCACTGGGAGCAGGACCTCGGCGAGGTGCCCGAGTTACCCGGTGACCTCGTCCTCGACCAGATTCCCGCGGGTCTGTGGCTGCACCGCCGCCGCGTCGGCAGCGTGACCGACCTGGCGTACTCGGTTCCGACGGACCACGCGAATCCCGCGATGATCCTGTCGCACCCGAATGAGGAGCCGCTGCACCGCGACGAGCTCATACGGGCCGTCTCCGTCATCCCGGCACTCGCAGCCGATCGGTGCGTCTTCACGCCGTACGGGCAGCGCCCGCTGCAGGACGGGCCCGTCGGGCCGGTCGTCGCCGACGTGCTGGGCCGCGCCGTGCACGTGCGTACCGGCCTGCCGTTGTGCGCGCCGGCAGGGCAGCGTGCCGTCGTCACGATCGACCAGAAGGGCCTCCCCCGCTGGCGGACGTTCGCCCGGGAGCTGTGGCACGCGCCGCGCAACGGCGCGCCGCGTCCCGTCGACTGGGTCAACCCGTGCCCCGACGTGCTCGACACGCCAGCGGGTGCGGCCACGTTCACGCTCGGCAGCGGCTGGGTCCTCGAGGTCGTCCAGGCGGGTGTGTGGATCCGCCCGGAGCACCTGACCGATCCCGCCGACTGGATCCGCGGGCTGCCGGTCGACGTCAACCGGTGCGCGGTCATCGTCGGCGCGCCCAACGCCCCGGAGCTGCCGCCGCCGGGTCATCTGATGGCGGATGTACTGGAGAAGCTGCCCGTCGACGCGCGCAAGCGCGCCTACCTGGCCGTGCCTCGCGGTGCCGCGCCCAACGTCTTCATCCTCGCGACGGCGCTGCGGGACTCGCTGCCGGAGCCGGGTGAGGTCGAGCTCGTCGCTCCGAGCGCCGCGCAGACGTCGACGACGGGTTCGTTCCCGGCGATCGGCTCAACGGACCCGCTCCCGGCGACCGGGTCGTTCCCGGCGGCGCACCGCCCCGACGGACCGTTCCTGGTCAACGGGCGGCCGGCCAACGGGCACCCGTCCGGCGCACACCCGACGGTGTCCCGGCCGGCGCACGCGTCGTTCGACCGGGAGATGTCTCAGGACGGCCCGCAGGACCCGTACCGCAACGGCTACGACGACCAGCGCACCGGCTCCTTCGAGCCGCTGACCAGCCCGGAACGCCGCAACGGCAGCGAGCACCGCAACGGCGCCGAGCCCCGCACGGGCAGCTTCGCACCGGTCGAGCCCCGCACGGGCGGCTTCGCACAGGTCGAGCCTCGCACCGGTGGTTTCGCACCGGTCGAGCCGGCCAGCGGGTCGTTCGCCGCCCCGCGCAACGGAGCCGACCCCCGCAACGGAGCCGACCCTCGCAACGGCGCAGAGCCGCGCAACGGCGGCGATCTCCGCAACGGTGCCGACCCGCGCAACGGCAGCGACCCTCGTACCGGCGCGGACCCGCGCAACGGCGGCGACCCCCGCAACGGTGGCGACCCCCGGCTCGGGGCGGACCCGCGCAACGGGCACGACGTCCGCAACGGCCACGACGTCCGCAGCGGTGACCCGCGGACCGGGGCGTTCGCGCCGGTCGACCCGCCCACCGGGGCGTTCGCGCCGCTGAGCCCGAACGGGACCAACGGCCACCACGCCCCCGGCGGCTTCGCCCCGCAGCACCCGGGTCAGCACGGCCCGCAGCATCCCGGACAGCAGCACCCGGGTCAGCACGGCGGTCGACCGGCCGAGAACGGTCGCGGGTTCGCCAACGGACGGGCGGAGAGCACCACGGCGTTCCCCGCCGCCGCGCCCGAGGGCTACCGCGGCGCGCCCGAGCCGATGCGCAACGGCTCCCACCCGGAGCTCAACGTCGCGCCGCCGCGGACGTACCACCGCGAGCAGCAGGCGTACGACACACCCGGCCACGACCCCCAGGGCCTGCAGGGCCGGCCGGCGAACGATGGCTACCGCTTCGACGCCCCGAACTACGACGAGCACCACTTCGACCTGCCGACGCCCCCCGGGCAGCGCGCACCGGTCCAGCGGATGCCCGCGCACGACGAGGCCGAGGACGCCACGGGCGGGGTCGAGGACACGTCGTCGATCCGGGCCGGCCGGGAGATCCGCTCGCACGGCAAGAAGGCGAAGGCCACCCGCGCCGACGACAAGACCAGCACGCAGGAGCTCGACCGGCTGCTCGGGTTCTTCGACGAGATCCGCCGCGCGAAGGCGTGGGACGAGGACGCGCCGGGCTCGGTGTCGGAGGAGTCGACGGCCCGCCGCGCGGCCGCCGGTCAGCCGCCCGCTGGACCCAGGCGCGCCCGCTAGGCGGCTCGAAACGCACGTACGGCCACGAACGGCCCGGTTCCCGAGCAGGGGACCGGGCCGTCGTGTTTTCGCGCGAACGTGGGTGGCCGACTAGGATCGGCCGGTGCTCGACATCATGCTGCCGCATTACGGCGACGTGGAGCTGCTGAAGCTCGCCGTCAACAGCGTCATCGCGCAGACCGACGACCGGTGGCAGCTCACCGTCCTGGACGACAGCACCACCGACGGCATCCCCGAATGGTTCGCCGCACTGGGGCACGAGCGCGTGCGGTACCGGCGGAACCCGGAGAATCTGGGGGTGACCGGCAACTTCCAGCAGTGCGTCGATCTCGCCACCGAGCCGTTCATGGTGATCATGGGCTGTGACGACGTGATGCTGCCCAACTATGTCGCGTCGGTGCACGCGCTCGTCGACGCGCACCCGGACGCGGTGCTGGTCCAGCCCGGGGTCGAGGTGATCGACGCGCGCGGCGACGTGGTTCGGACCCTCGCCGACTCGACGAAGCGCCGGGTGTACGCGCCGAAGATCGACGGCACCGTCGTCATGTCGGGCGAGGAGCTCGCGGTGAGCCTGCTGCGCGGCAACTGGCTGTACTTCCCGTCGCTGTGCTGGCGCACGTCGCAGATCAAGGCGGTCGGGTTCGACCCGTCGCTGAAGGTGATCCAGGACCTCGCGCTGATCCTGGAGCTCGTCGCCCGCGGCGGGTCGCTGGTGGCCACGGACGACGTGTCGTTCCGCTACCGGCGGCACGGCTCCAGCCTGTCGTCGTCGTCCGCGGTGACCGGCGGCCGGTTCAGCGAGGCCCGTGAGTTCTTCCTGGCCGCGGCGGCGCGGATGGACGCGCGCGGCTGGCACCGGGCGGCCAGGGCGGCGCGCTGGCGGCTGTCGTCGCGCATCCACGCCCTGACCATGGTGCCGGCGGCCGCGAAGCAGCGCAGCGGCAGCAGCGTCGGCGTCCTGACGCGATACGCGCTGGGCCGCTGACGACGCAGGGCAAAGAAGCGGAGAGGGTGGGAGTCGAACCCACACGGGCGTGAGCCCAACGCCGTTTTCGAGACGGGTGCCGGCACCTATCGGCTGGCCTCTCCCCGCGACCATACGACAGTGCGAAGTCATCTTCGACGCAATAATTCACCACGGCGTTCACCGGTGGGGTGAGCCGGCCATGGCCGAGGGTGATTCGCTCGTCGTGGGCCGGGTACCCGTCGCATCATGGACGAGGCGGGCGCCGAGCGCGCCGACGGCCAGCGCCTGGACCTCGACGGGGTCGGTCACGGTGCGCAGCTGGTCGGACAGGTCGAGCAGAAATGCCCGGCGTTCCTCGGCGTCCCGCAGTTCGTCCTCGATGGCCCGCCGCCGTGTCACGTCGGCCGCCACCCCGACCAGCCGGTCAGGCCGCGGCGGGTCGCCCTCGAAGTACGCCCGTGCGGTGACCGCCACCCACCGGTACGAACCGTCGCCGCGGTCCACCCGGATCTCCTGGCTGAGCAGACGGGTGCCGGCCGGGTCGAACGCCGCGGCGACCGCCCCGGCGTACCGGTCCCGATCGTCGGGGTGGATCATCGAGGTCAGGGCCGCGGCCAGGTTCAGCACCCCGTCGGGCGGCAACGCGAACAGCTCCAGCATGCGCGCGTCGGGTTCGCCGTGATCGCGCTGTGCGTACCAGACGAACGTCCCCATCCCGGCCGCGTCGAGCGCCAGCTGGAGGCGTTCCTGTTCGGATCGCTGCATCGCCCCGCTCCGCTCGTGACCGGGGGCAATGCGCCCGACCGCCCAAGTATGCCCGCGACGCCCGGCTGGTCAGGTGGTCGGTTCGTCCGACGTACGACGGGGCAGCGCGGCGGTGTGCCCGTAGAAGTTGCGAATCTTGACGACGACCCGGTCGTATTCGTCGAGATCGATGGGTTTGGTGACGTAGGCGTTGGCGTGCGAGCCGTAGCTACGGATCACGTCGTCGTCCGCCGCGGACGTGGTGAACACGATCGTCGGGATGGACCTGAGGTCGCCGTCGGCCTTGATCTCGGCGAGGGCCTGCCGGCCGTCGACGCGGGGCATGTTCAGGTCCAGCAGGATCAGGTCCGGCCGCGGGACGTCACCGTACGGAGGCTGACGCCGCAGAAACGCGAGCGCCTCACCGCCGTCGGCGACGTGGTGCAGCCGGCTGGCGATGCGGTGCTCGGCGAACGCGCTTTCCACGAGCGCGACGTCGCCGAGGTCGTCCTCGACCACGAGCACCTGCAGCTGATCATCGGTCATTGGCTCGTTCCTTCACGCCGTCGCCCACCATCGCGCCCGCCGATCACGACTGCCGAGGTCCGGGGCGGCGTCCCCCAGACGCCAGAACTGTATCCCGATCACATACCCCGGCAGATCCGGGCGACCGGGTGCCGTCGACACCGGGCGCCGGCCGTCCGGCGCGTCCAGCGTCGCGGTGGTCGGTGCGAGGTGTCGCCGGGTGTGCCGGCTCCGTGCTCGAACCAGGCGCAGCCGCGCTTCGACGCAGCGGTGCGACCGGGCGCGACGGTACGGTGACTGCCATGGGCGAGGTTGAGGTCGTTACCGAGTCGGAGCGGGCGGCGCGGCTGCTGGCCGCCGAAGCCGGCGCGATGGAGTTGTTCGCCGAGGTGGAGCGGCGCGGGCTGATCGCGGCCGGCCGCCGTGACCGGCAGGTCAGCGACGAGATCCGCGACCTCGCGGGCAGCATGTTCGGCGTGCGGACGTACTGGCACAAGCGGATCGTCCGGTCCGGGCCGCACACGCTGCAGCCGTACAAGGAGAACCCGCCGGACCGCGTGATCGAGGCCGACGACATCGTGTTCGCCGACTTCGGGCCGGTCTTCGACGGGTGGGAGGCCGACTTCGGCCGCACCTTCGTCCTCGGCGACGATCCGGTGAAGCACCGCCTCAACGCCGACCTCGCGACGATCTTCGCCGCCGGGCAGCGGTTCTTCCTGGACCGGCCCGACATCACCGGCGAGCAGCTGTTCACCCACGTGCGGCAGCTCGTCGCAGACGCCGGCTGGGAGATCGGCATCCCCCACACCGGGCACACCCTCGGCGAGTTCCCGCACGAACGCATCGAAGGCGACAAGGTCACGTACTACATCACGCCGGGCAGCGACCAGCCGCTGCGCCGCGCCGACGCTGCCGGGCGCGCCTGCCACTGGATCCTCGAGCTCCACCTCGTCGACCGCGAGCACGGGTTCGGCGGCTTCTACGAACAGCTCCTCGACCTCCAGCACCGGCCCGCGGCGCGATGAGCGCGACGAGGACGGCGGCGCGATGCGGGAGCTCAGCGGCTGCGGGCGCCGCCGTTGTAGACGATGACGTCGTCGCGGGCGCCGTACTCGGCGAAGGTGGCGAGGGCCTCGGCGCGCAGGACGTCGGTGCGCACCTCGACGCCGCGGGCCCGCAGTTGCTCCTTCCAGTCGGGGCGCATCGGGCCCTCGTCGAAGCCGGTGAGGTGTTCGACCTCGTCGCCCTCGCCGGCGACGACGAGACGGGCGACGCCTGACCACAGGACGGCGCCGTAGCACATGGCGCACGGGCGCCAGTTGACGGCGAGTTCGACGGCGCCGCGGTCCGGGCCGCCGAGGTTCCACGTGCCGAGGTGCGCCTGGGCGAGGGACAGCGCGACGACCTCCGCGTGCATCCCCGACAGGCCGCTGGCGAGGACCAGGTTGACGCCGACGGCGATGATCTCGCCGGTACCGGCGTCGGTGACCACGGCGGCGAACGGCCCGCCGGTGCCCTCGCGGTGGTTGCGGCCGGCGAGGCGGTGCGCGACCCGCATCCGCTCCTCGACGCCCGGCAGCACGGGGTCGACGTGGGCGAGCTCGGCGGCGACCCAGTCGGGCAGCTGCGCGCCGAACCTGGTGGTGGTCATCTCCATGGCGGACCTCCTTATGCGGTGAAGAAGTGGCTGAGGCCGAGGCCGCGCAGGCCGCGCCGGTACGCCACGGAGCTGCGGTCGGCGGGGATGTTGACCTCGATGCGCGGGTCGAGGGGCAGGTTCTCCGGCTGCTGCACCTCGACGATGCGCCGGTCCTCGGTGAAGATCCGCAGGTTGAAGTCGAAGATCTCCTGCGCCGGCTGGCCGGTGTCGAAGTCCTTCGCGATCGGCGCGAACATCCGGGTGCGGCGCGCGGAGACCGGCGAGGCGGCGTTCATGATGCACAGCCGGCCGCCGTCGGGGAAGTGCACGACCAGGGTCGCGGTGAACGGCAGGTGCAGCGCGAACCGGCGCAGCCACAGGAAGCCGGGCGGCGCCGGGTTCGGCACGCCGTGCGGGACGTTGGGCACGGTGGACCGGTAGTCGACGGTGAACCCGTCCGCGGTGGTCACCGGGTTGTAGGCGGGGACCTCGACGTTGTCCGGGTCGCCGAACGTGTCGAGGTGCACGAAGCCGAAATGCGCGACGTCCAGGAAACCCTCGACCTGCCGGCCGGCGAACGCGGCCACGTCGAACGGCGGGCACGTCACCCGCTGGAACCCGGGCTCGTCCCAGCCCGGCATCGGCGGCACACCATCACCGGAGCCGGCCAGGCTCGTCCAGATCAGCCCGTACCGCTCGACGACCGGATACGTGCGCAGGTGCAGCCTCGCCGGGATCTTCGCCGCCGGATGCGCGGGCACCGCGACACACGCCCCACCGGCGCCGAAGCGCAGCCCGTGATAGGCGCAGGCGATGGCGGTACCGTCGCCGACACCGAACGACAAGGGCACCCCTCGATGCGGGCAGAGATCGTCGGCGACGACCACGGTGTCAGCGGCGCGGTAGACGACCAGTCGGGCGTCGAGCAGCGTCGCCGCGACCGGGGCGTCGCCGACGTCCGCGCTGCGGGCGACCGGATACCAGCCACGGGCGAGGATGGCCCAGTCCGCGGGCTCGAAGGTGCAGTTGCGGGGCAGCGGACCGGCGGCGGCGCGCGCCGGTACGGCGTCGATGATGGTCATGGCGAAGGCTCCGTCCGGAGGGCAGGGTGGACCGCGGTTTCAGCGCTGCGGTTGCCTGCCGTGCGCGACCCGGCCACGGGTCCACGCGCTCTGGTGGGTGCGGCGGCGCACATCGGTCACCCGCACTCACCCCCTCGACACCTCGTCCCGGCCCATGCTCCGCGTGCGGCGTTTCACCGACGTTTCCGCGGTGTTGGATCCTGTACGCACGGCGGCACGCTCACAGCGGCCGGATCCGGTCCGGGAGGTCTTGGTTGCACGGGCGAACCCGGAACGGCACACCGCGGACACCCCGTTGCGGTGCGGTACAGGCATGCCCGCCACAGAAGCCCAGGTGATCCCGCCGATGACGGACCCGCGCCGGCACGCGGGCATGCCCTGGGCGCAGGCGTACGCCACGGCGTGGCAGGTCGCGCGGCCGCTCGCGCCGGTATGGCTGCCGGTCGGCGACGCGGTGCGGCAGCCGCTCGCGGCGCCGGTCGAGGCGCGCACGGCGGCGCCGGCCTTCGACGCCGCCGCGATGGACGGCTACGCCGTCGCCGGCGCCGGGCCGTGGCAGGTCGTCGGCCGGATCCTCGCCGGCGGTCCGGACCCGGTGCCGCGGCTCGAACACGGCGACGCGGCCGAGATCGCCACCGGCGCCCGCGTCCCCGCCGGCGCGGAGGCGGTGCTGCCGTACGAGGACTGCCACCGGTGCGGCGACATCGTGTCCGGTCCGCGGACCGCGCGGACCCACATCCGCCGGGCCGGCGAGGACACGGCGCCCGGCGATCTGCTCGCACCCGCCGGGCGGGTGTTCACGGCGACGGCGGCCGCGGCCGCCGCCCAGGTCGGCGTCGAGCGGGTCCGGGTGCGTCCGCGGCCGGGCGTGGACGTGCTCGTCACCGGCGACGAGGTCGTCCTGCACGGCCGTCCGGGGCCGGGACAGGTCCGGGACGTGTTCGCACCCCTCGTCGCCGCCGTCACCGACCGGGCCGGCGGTGAGCTCCGCTCGTACCGCCGCGTCGACGACGACCCGGCGGCGTTGCGGACGGCGATCGACGCCGCGGAGGCGCCGGTACTGGTCGTCACCGGTTCGTCGTCCGTCGGCGTCGCGGACCACCTCCACGGCGTCCTCGACGATTGTCCGGCGACCTGGCACGTCGACGGGGTGGCCTGCCGTCCCGGGCATCCCCAGGCGCTCGCCCGCACCGCCGGCGGGCGGTGGGTCGTCGGCCTGCCCGGCAACCCCTACGCCGGGCTGGTCGCCGCGCTCACCCTCCTCGAGCCGCTGCTGGCAACCCTCGCCGGCCACCACCGCCGCCCGCTGCCGGCGGCCCCGGTCTCCGGCACGGTCACACTCTTCCCCGGCGGATGCCGGATCGTCCCGGTCGAGACGACCGGCGACGGTGCCCGCATCCTGCCCGGCGCACGGTCGGCAAGCCTGCGCGCCGCCGCCGCAGCCGACGCGCTCGCCGTGCTCGACGCGGGCTGGACCGCCGGCACGGCGGCGCCGTTGCTGCGCCTCCCGTAGCGCCACCCGCGGTGCGCGTCGCACCCGACCACTACGGCAGCGCCACACCCACCTCGGTCGACTTGATCAACGCGACCGCGGCGGCGCCTTCAGCGAGGTCGAGGTCCTCGGCGGCGTCCCTGGTGATCGCCGCCGTCACCGTCGCCCCACCGTCGATGGTCAGCTTGACGGTCGTCATCACCACGCCGTGCTCCACGGCCGTGACGGTGCCGGCCAGCTGGTTGCGGATGCTGATCCGTGGCACCGCGGCGGCGGCGACCGCGACCTCGGTCGACTTCACCAGCACCAGCACGGCCGTGCCCTCGTCCAGGGTCAGGTCCCGCGCGGACTCGGCGGTGATCGCGGCGGTGACCTCCTGCCCGCCGTCCAGCCGCACCTTCACGGTGCTCATCGCCTCGCCGGACGCGACACCTGCCACGGTCCCGGCGAACTGGTTACGGATGCTCAACCGCACACGATCACCCCTTCTGCTCCCGTCCCCGGTCACGTCCACCGTAGCCGTGGCCCGGGCGGCGAGCCGGCGGATCCGGTGGTTACCGGGGTCAGGCCCTGCGCACGGCGACGGCCAGGAACCGATGGGGCGGGTCGTCGTAGCCGGTGATCCAGCACCTCCGTCCACCGTTGTGCCTGCTCACTGCTCAGGTCGGCGGTCATCGCGCTGCCCCGTTCATCACTCCATCATGCAGATGCGGGGCCGATGAGACCAGGCTCTCGAAGACGCCAGCCTCCTGACCGGTTTTGTGCCGCAGATGCGGTCGATAGGGTGACCTGGTGACCGTGTTCCGGATCAGTGAGGCAGCCGAGCTGCTCGGCGTGAGCGCGGACACCGTCCGGCGTTGGGTCGACGCCGGCCGGCTGCCCGCCATCCGGGACGACAACGGCCACCGGCTCATCGACGGTGTCGACCTCGCCCAGTTCGTCCGGACCCAGAGCGCCGACCCCAGCGTGCGGGCCGACGGGTCCTCGGCCCGCAACCGGCTGCGCGGCATCGTCACCGCGGTCGTCAAGGACACGGTGATGGCGCAGGTGGACATCCAGGCCGGGCCCTTCCGGGTGGTGTCGCTGATGAGCCGGGAGGCCGTCGACGAGCTCGACCTGCAGGTCGGGTCGGTGGCCATCGCAGTGATCAAGTCGACCACGGTCGTGGTGGAGCGCTCCACCCCCGGCCGTCGCGAATAAGGGAGGAACAGCTCGTGACATCCCGTTGGATCCGCACCACCCTCACGGCACTCACAGCCGTGACCGTCGTGGGGCTCAGCGCCTGCGCCGACGATACGAAGACCGCCGGCCCGCAGCCGTCCGCCCGCAGCGCCAGCAGCGCCGCGACGGTCACCGGTGACGTCACGGTGTTCGCGGCCGCGTCGCTGACCGAAACGTTCAAGGCGATCGGCAAGGACTTCGAGACCGCCAACCCCGGCGCGAAGGTCACGTTCAACTTCGCCGGCAGCTCGGCCCTCGCCACCCAGATCAACCAGGGCGCGCCCGCCGACGTGTTCGCCTCGGCGGCGCCGGCCAACATGAAGACCGTCACCGACGCCGGCGGCGGTGAGGGCACCGCCACCACGTTCGTGAAGAACCAGCTGGTCATCGCGGTGCCGAAGGGCAACCCGAAGGCGATCAAGGGGCTCGCCGACCTCACGAAGCCCGGCGTCAAGGTGGCGTTGTGCGCCGAGCAGGTGCCGTGCGGCGCCGCCGCGAAGAAGGCCCTCGACACCGCCGCGGTCAAGCTCACCCCGGTGACCCTGGAGCAGGACGTGAAGGCCGCACTGTCGAAGGTGAAGCTGGGCGAGGTCGACGCGGCGCTGGTGTACCGCACCGACGCGAAGGTCGCCACGGCGGACGTCGACGGCGTCGAGTTCCCCGAGTCCGCCGGTGCGATCAACGACTACCCGATCATCGTGCTCAAGAAGGCCAAGAACGCGGCCGGCGCGCAGGCATTCGTCGCCTACGTCCTGTCGGACAAGGGCAAGGCCGTGCTCACCGCCGCCGGCTTCCAGGCCCCGTAGCACCGACGATGCCGATCGTGGACGACACCGGGGCGGCGCGGCCGGCGAAGGTCGCGCCGCCCCGGCGGCAGCGGATCCCTGTCGGACTGCTGCTGCCGGCCGGGCTCGGCCTGCTGTTCCTCACCTTCCCGCTGATCGGCCTGCTGGTCCGCGCGCCCTGGACCACGCTGCCGCGGCGGCTCACCGAGCCGGGCGTGCTGACCGCGCTGTGGCTGTCGCTGCAGTGCGCCAGCCTCGCCACCGTCGCCTGTGTCCTCCTCGGGGTGCCGCTCGCGTGGCTCCTCGCCCGCGTCGAGTTCCCCGGCCGGCGCCTCGTCCGGGCGCTGGTCACCGTCCCGCTCGTGCTGCCACCCGTCGTCGGCGGCGTCGCGCTGCTCCTCGTCTTCGGCCGCAGAGGACTGCTCGGCGAATGGCTCGACACCACATTCGGCATCACGTTCCCGTTCACCACGACCGGCGTCGTCATCGCCGAGGCGTTCGTGGCGATGCCGTTCCTCATCATCGCCGTCGAAGGGGCCCTCCGCGGCGCCGACAGCCGCTACGAAGAGGCCGCCGCCACCCTCGGCGCCGGCCGGTGGACCACGTTCACCCACGTCACGCTGCCGCTCGTCGCGCCCGGCATCGCCGCCGGGGCGGTGCTGTGCTGGGCCCGCGCGCTCGGCGAGTTCGGGGCGACCATCACGTTCGCCGGCAACTACCCCGGCACGACACAGACCATGCCGCTCGCCGTGTACCTGGCCCTCGAAACCGACCTGGATGCCGCGATCGTGCTCAGCCTGATCCTGCTCACCGTCTCCGTCGCCATCCTCGCCGGACTCCGCGACCGCTGGATCACCAGCCCATGACCGACGACATCGGCACCAACGGCGCGGCGGTCGACGCGCACATCGTCGTCGACCGCGGCACGTTCCGCCTCGACATCCGGCTGCGCATCGACGCCGGGCAGGTCGTCGCGCTGCTCGGCCCGAACGGCGCCGGCAAGACCACCGCGCTGCGCGCCCTCGCCGGACTGCAACCACTCACCGCCGGGCACGTCACCGTCGACGGCGCCGACCTCGACCGCCCCGACCGGCGCCGCTACACCCCGCCGGAACGCCGCCCGATCGGCGTCGTCTTCCAGGACTACCTGCTGTTCCCACACCTGACCGCGCTGGACAACGTCGCCTTCGGCCCCCGCCGGCACGGCGTCGACCGGCGCACCGCCCGCGAACAGGCCGCCGGCTGGCTCGCCCGGGTCGGGCTCACCGAGCACGCCCGGCGCAAACCGCGCCAGCTCTCCGGCGGACAGGCCCAGCGGGTCGCCCTCGCCCGCGCGCTGGCCGTACACCCGGCGCTGCTGCTGCTCGACGAGCCCCTCGCCGCCCTCGACGCCCGCACCAGGCTCGACACCCGAGCCGAACTGCAACGGCACCTCGCCGAACACCGCGGCGCCGCGCTACTGGTCACCCACGACCCGCTCGACGCGCTCGTCCTCGCCGACCGGCTCGTCATCGTCGAGGACGGCCGCGTCGTGCAGGAAGGCGACGCCGCGACCATCACCGCCCAGCCCCGCACCGACTACGTCGCCCGGCTCGTCGGCCTCAACCTGTACCGCGGCCACGCCGACGGCCACACCGTCGTCCTCGGCGACGGGTTCAGCCTCACCGCCGGCGACCGGCTCGACGGCGACGCGTTCGTCGTGTTCCGGCCCTCCGCGGTCGCGCTGCACCCGACCCGGCCCGACGGCAGCCCCCGCAACACGTGGGCCGCCACCGTCACCGGCATCCAGCGCCACGGCGACAACCTGCGCATCCAGCTCACCGGCCCGATCACCGCCGCCGCCGACGTCACCCCGGCCGCCGCCGCGCACCTGGACCTCTCCCCCGGCCAACCGGTGTGGGCCGCGGTCAAGGCCAGCGAGACACACGCCTACCCGGCCGGCGGGGCATGATCTCGACTATTCCTACCTGGTGGATATAGAATTTGGTCACAGCGACCCCCATCGCTGGAATCTGTCTCGCACCCGGAAGGCACGAGTCATGAGCGACAACACCCCCGCACCACCGCCCGAGGTCTCCCGCGCCAACCGCCTCGCCCTCTCCGAGGACTGGGCCGCGACCGCCGTCGGTCTGATCCTGCTCGTCCTCATCCTCGCCGGCGTCATCACGAAGGGCCTGGTGCCCTGATGTCCACGACCGACGACACCACAACCCCCACCACCGGAGCGACCACCGAGCCCGCCACCGCTGCGGCGCCCTGGCCGTGGACCGTGCTCGGGCTGGTCATCCTCCTCGGCCTCGCCATCGGCACCCGCTGGCTCGACCACCACATCCCGCTCGACGTGAAGGGCAAGAGCTACGCCAAGTACGTCACCGCGATCGAGTACCCCGTGTACGCGATCGTCCTGGGCCTGCTCGGCAATGTGGTGCTGACCCTGCTCGGCATCCGCGACCGGGTCGCCGCCGCGTTCCGCACCGAGTTCTTCATCAAGACCGGCCTCGTCCTGCTCGGCGCCTCCAGGGGCCTTCCCCACCTTCGTCCTGCCGGTGCGGCTCGACGAGCGGGACCCGCCCGCCGAGGTACAGCAGCACGGCAGCGAGCCGCGCACCCGTGGTTTCGCACCGGCGGTTTCGCCTCCGTCCCGACGGCGCGAGCCGTCCCATCCGGTGACCTCCCGAGCCGGCCGCCGGCGGCAGACGAACTCGCGGTCGCCCGCCGCGGCGACGGACGCCACGCCCGGGGTGGTCAGCGCCGTTCCGGCCGCCCGGCCAGGGCCGTCCGGCCGGCGAGGACACCGTCGCTGACCGCGCCGACCAGCGCCCCGGCGACGAGCAGCGCACCGCCGAGCCCGGCGGACCAGTCTTTGAGGTCGACGTTGTAGACGATGTTCGCCGACCAGGGCACGAGGCCGGGAGTGCTGAACACGGCGAGCACCCCGAACGAGGCGATGCTCGCGACCGGTGTGGCGAACAGCGCCGCCAGCAGCAGCCCGACCCCCAGCACCAGGCACCACTCGGCGAGGAAGGCCGTCGCGTCGATCGACCAGTGCAGCATCGGCAGGACCGGCAGCGGGCTGGCCACGGCGGCGACAGCGAGACCCGACACCCACAGCAAGCGGGCCGGCTGGCGAGGACGTGACCGGGTCGCTTCCAGGCTCGCGGCACGACCGACCAGGCAGCGGCTGACGACCGCGGCAGGCAGCAGCATGAGCAGCATCGCCACCGTGTCGAGCGTCGCGCTGCCCTTCGGGCCGAACTGCAGCCCCAGCGCCGACACGCTGAACCGCGACGCGCCCGCCACGCCGACCCAGACCAGCGCGTACGCGGCAACGGCACGGCCGGTCACACCGTGCGCCTTGGCGTACACCCACAGCAGCCGCCCACCGGCACCTGAGATCACGCTGCCGTCCCGCACGTCAGGATGTCGCGCTTGTGCTGGCTGAACCACTGACCGCGTTCAGCGCCGGACATCGCGGTGAACCGGGCGACGCCTTCGGCGACCTTCTGGTCGTCCGCGACGATCGCCGCGGTCGCCACCTCACCGGGGAAGTTGCCGCCGCCGGTGGGCAGACCGTTCACGGTGAGCCACCAGTGGTAGAGCAGCACGGCGGTGCGCTGCCCGGGCGGCGGCGCCGACCCGTCGGTGGTCGCCGCGACGCACGGGGCGAAGAAGAGACCGGTTCCGAGATATGCGGGAAAGGCCCGCTCGTCGATGCTGTGTGCGGGCATCGTGAAATGCTCCGCCAGCGGCACGACGACGAAGCCGGACCCGGCCGGCACCGGTCGCCCGGCGAACTTCGCCGAGTTCGGCAGCAGCTCGGCGCTCTGCACGAAGGTGACGTCGGTGAGGTCCACGCCGTCCAGCCGGGCGATGCCGGACGTGAGCAGCCGCCGGTACTCGTCGGCGAGATGTTCGTGAGCCCGGTCGACGCAGGTCCGGGGAGGCCCGTCGGTGCATACGGCCGCGTACGCCGACGGGAGGTCGGCGCGGGCACCGGCGACCGTGAACATGGCGGCCAGGGCGAACCCGGCGACGACCGCCGAGCCGTAGGCGGTCCTGCCGGCTGCGAGGGTCCAGGCCAGCAGCGCCACGCCCACTGCGAGCGCCAGGATCGTCTTCGACACGAGCAGCTCGGCGGGCACGGTGAGGTAGTCACGGGGCGTGTCGTCCATCGGCAGCAGATCCTGGAAGAACAGGTTGTCGGTGTACACGTCGGTGTACACCACCCACATGTACGCGATGTACGGCACGACGGCGGCCACGACAGGCGCGAGCAGCGGCGGGACGAACCGGCCGCACACCGCGCCGGTGCCCACCGCCGCGAGCGCCGAGGCCGGCAGCGGCAGCATCTCCAGGATGTCGGCGTGACCGCTGACCGCCTCGGGCGCCGTCCGGATGGCGACGTATGCGATGTCCGCCAGGTAGCCCGCCAGGCCGCCGCAGAGGACGGTGACCAGACCGGGCGCGTAGACCCGCAACCGGGTCCGCGACGACGTCGCCAGCAGGTGCTCGTAGCGCCCCCGCCGCGGCGCGGCAACGGTCCAGGCCGTCGCGGCGGCGATGAGGCATGAGCCCCACAGCGCGGCCCAGCCGACGGTCGCGCTCGTGTTCGGCCAGTGCCCGACCCACCGCTCCGATCGTTCGCTGATCGTGGCGACGCCCTGCAGCGCGACGAGGACCGAGACCCCGGCGAAGAGCGCGATGCGGCCGCGGATGAACCCGTGCGGCACGCGCATCGTGATCATGCGGTGCCTTCCAGGACCGCCTGGAAGCCCTGACGCAGGCCCTTGAGCCCTTCGGGCGCGCCGGCGGCTCCGGCGAGCTCCCGCGGGTTTCCGGTCCACCGCACCGAGCCGGCGTCGACCACCACGATGGTCTCGGCCAGCGCTTCGACGTCTTCGAGCAGGTGGGTGGCGATCACCGTGACCTTGTGCGAACGCAGCTGCCGAATCAGCTCATGGAACCCGTCGCGCTGCTCTGGGTCGAGGCCGGCGGTCGGCTCGTCGAGAATCAGCACCTGTGGGTCGGCGGCGATCGCCGCCGCCAGGCCTGCCCGGCGAAGCTGACCGCCGGAGAGCTCCCGCAACCGAACCTTCGCCTTCGCCCGCAGGTCCACGACGCGGAGCACCTCGGCGACGCGGTCCGCGACATCGGCCGCGGGCACTTCCTTGAGCCACGCCGCATACGCGACGAACTCGGCCGTCGTCATGTGCGGCGGGAAGCCGAACTCCTGTGGCAGCCAGCCGACGGTGCGCAGCACCCGGCGCCCGGCACGGGAGCGGCCATCGATGTCGTCGGACGCGAACCGCACGCTTCCCGACGTCGGCCTGGCCGCTCCCGCGAGCATTCTCATCAAGGTCGTCTTTCCCGCGCCGTTGCGCCCGAGCAGAACATTGGCGCCGACCCCGAGAGTGAGGTCCACATTGCTCAAGACTGTCTTCCGGCCGTACTTGAAGGACAGCGTCTTGACCTCAAGCACTCGGGAGTCGTTCATGAATTACCCTGGGTTCTACTCGGCGTTAGGGTGGCGTCGCCGCCGACATTGACGTGGCTGGTGGAGACGACCACCAACATCGAGATCGCCCCGAAAATCGGGGTTCGCGATCCGCCGTAGCCGTCCGCAAGAGAGGACCAGCCGGCAACTGCGCCACATCCAGACAAAATTGGCGAGGGTTGAGAGGCGCTGCCCTCGACCGTCACACGAAGTAGAGCTTACAAATCCCGGGAGGGTGGCGCGAACCGGCCTGCCTCAGTGCTATTTGCACTGAAGATTCTCTATGCCTTACGGGACACCGCACCGCGCCACGATGTGGTATCGCCGATGCGGAAAGGACCGCTGCTCAGAGGCCGGTCCCGAAACCTCCGGAACCAGCCTCTGAACTGCACATATGTGGCGCCCTTGGGAGGGATCGAACCTCCGGCCTCTTCGTTCGTAGCGAAGCGCTCTCGTTCCGCTGAGCTACAAGGGCATGGTGGTGCGCGGAAAGTGAGGGGATCGAACCCCCGCGGGGTCGTCCCCCGTCGACGGCTTAGCAAGCCGCAGCCTTACCTCTCGGCCAACCTTCCAGGTGGAACCGGGCCCGGCGGGGAGGTAGCAGGGCCCCGCCGGGCCTATCGGTTCAGCGCTGGGTGAGTGCGTGCCACGTCGGGACCGACGGCTGGACACGCAGCACCATGCCCGCTTCGGCGGGGGTGCGGTCGCCCTTGCGCTGGTTGCAGGCCGTGCAGGCCGCAACGGTGTTCTTCCAGGTGTTCCGCCCGCCCCGGGACCGGGGCAGGATGTGGTCGATGGTGGTGGCGTCCTTGTCGCAGTAGCCGCACCGGCGGCCGTCACGGGCGTGGACCCCGGCGCGGGACCAGGCCGGCCCGCTGCCGAAGCGCCAGCGGGTGACGACGTAGGACACGAGCCGCACGACCTTCGGCATCGGGTAGACCCCGATGAGCCGGTCGGGCTCGGACTCGTGCACCACGGCCACCTCACGCAGCAGCATGCGCACCGCGTGGCGGAGGGTGACCCGGTGCAGGGGTCCGAGGTCGGCGTTGAGAACGAGTACCGCGGTCACCGGGCCTCCCTTCGCTGTCTGCTTCCCAACTGATACCAAACGATCTTGCGTGCCGTGAGCGGGATTCGAACCCGCACTTATCCCATTTTGAGCGGGACGCCTCTACCGGTTGGGCTACCTCGGCGAATGGTCGTGCAATGCTATTCGGGCACAAAAAAGCCGCCCATTGTCGTGGGCGGCGGAAGAGGAGGGAACAAACCCTATCCTCGCCACCGTCCAGGACGCTCAGAGCGGGCCGACAGGCCGCTGAGCAGCGTCTTTTCCCAGGCTCGGGACGCGCCTGATCGACCGACGGGCATCGGTCGTAGCTCGCTTCGCTCTGCCATTGCGGTCTCCCTTCGCGTTCGTAGTGGATCTTGATGTTCCTCGTTGATGTATGCAAAGATACGACCCCGGCGCCGCCGCGGCAACCATTTTAAAATCCAGCGGCGCCGGCGGTCCTTCAGGCGGCGGCCGTGTAGTGCGCGAGGTACAGGTCCATCTCGTCGGTGGACTCGTCGCCCTCGTTGACGCTGAACCAGAGGGCGTTCTCGAGCCAGAACCGGTGGATGAACTGTTCGAAGCTGTCCGCGGCGTGGACCATGTTGGCGACGAGGGCGCCGGGGTCGACCTCCTCGAGGCCGACGATCTCCAGCAGCCACGGCGAGGCGATCACGAACGGTTCGACGCCGGACCGCAGGTACAGGTACCAGATGACGGCGTCCTGCTGATCGCGCAGGAACCGGACGAGCTGCGCGGCGGGCTCCACGGGGCTCGGCACGGGCCGGGGCGCCAGGTCGAAGTCGCAGCCGGTGCAGGACGGGATGGCGTCCATGAGGACCTGGCTGCTCATGAAGCGTTTGAACGCGGCGGGCAGCTCGACGTGCGCGGCGAGGGCGCCGAGGTCCATGGCGCGCAGCGGGTCGTGGGGCGCGTCGGGGACCAGCCAGCTGAAGGTGCCGTCGAAACGTGACTGGTCCACTACCGGCAGGCTCTCGGTGGGGTACAGCTCGTAGGTACCCATGCTTGCCCGGGCGCTGCCCAGGTCCGTGCCCCACCAGCCGCGCGGAAAGTCGATCGTCATGTGTCGCACGGTACGACGCCGCCTGGTGTTCTTCCGTCGCCTATCGGACCAAGACGAGCGCGTTTCAGGTCACGATGTACTGGCCGGCTCCAGGTCCGGGATCTGCGGAAGTACGCCGAGGTAGCTGAGCTTCTCCACGATCGCCTCGGCGGTGAAGGGCTTGATGACGTACTCGTGCGCGCCGGCGGCGAGGGCGCGCACGATCTGCCCGTGTTCGCTCTCGGTCGTGACCATCATCAGGGTCATCTGCCGGAGGTGCTTCTGCTTGCGGACCGCCATCACGAACTCGAGGCCGTTCATCTCCGGCATGTTCCAGTCGATCAGGGCGAGCCCGGGTTGCAGGTCGTGGTCCCAGATCTGGTCGAGGGCGTCCTTGCCGTTGGTGGCCTCGCGGACCTCGAAGCCCAGCGGCAGCAGGATCCGTTTGAGGATGCCCCGCATGGCACGCGAGTCGTCGATGACCATGGCGAGCTTCGTGTCCATTCAGACTCCGGCAGGTTGGTAGGTGGTCGTCTCGTACGGGTCGGTCGTCGTGTCGATCTTCGTGTGGAAGAGGGGGTCGGCGGCGAGGATGGCGCGGCGGACGTCGAGGAGTTCGGTGACGCGTTGCTGGATGACGGCGGAGCCGA